>CAIYWO010000203.1 GCA_903929925.1 uncultured beta proteobacterium
CAATATGCATTTGAAACAATGTCATCCGCATTGCCGCAGATCCGCGGGGGCAAACTAAAAGCATTAGGTGTTGCAAGCGAAACGCGCAACCCTCAGCTTCCGGACACGCCAACCATGACACAAGCCGGAATTCCCTTGGTAATGACCGCTTGGTACGGAGTCTACATGCCAGCTAAGACACCCAAAGCCGTTCTCGACAAAGTCAATGCAGATGTCAACGCTGTACTGAATATGCCAGACACCCAGAAAAGACTCGAGACGATTGGCGCCACCATCACCCCCATGTCACAGGCACAGTTCAAAGCGTTTCACGATGCGGAGAATAAGCGCTATGCCGACGTGATCAAAAAGAACAATATTCAAGTTAACTAAGCCACTTAGCTCACCAGCACCATCAGGAAACTGTTAAATGAAAATCAAATCAGTCCGCGCCCGCGTTTTTGAATGGAAAGGCAAAACTGTCCCACCACAGGGAAACTTTTGCTCAAACGCTATGGATTTGGTGTACTCAAAGAACGAAACGATGAGTACCTTTCGCTTCCATTCATGGACCGTCGTAGAAATCGAGACCGATAACGGCATCGTTGGTTTGGGCAACGTCGCGCTCGCCCCAAAGATCGCCAAAGCAATCATTGACGAGTATCTGGCAGGAATGGTGATTGGTGAGGATCCTTGGGACTACGAATACCTCTGGCAAAAAATGTATCGCGGTACACACGCCTGGGGACGCAAGGGCGTGGCGACGGCAGCGATCTCGGCAATCGATCTTGCAATCTGGGACATCTTGGGCAAAAGCGTGAATAAGCCAGTGTTTAAACTTTTGGGCGGACGCACAAAGGAAAAAATCCCCTGTTACTACTCCAAACTTTACCGCACCGACCTCAACGAGATGCAGAAAGAGGCGCAAACTTTCTTGGATCAGGGCTTCAAAGCCTTCAAAATGCGCTTCGGTTATGGACCTGCTCACCTACAACAGGGTGTTGTCGAAAACCTGAAGTCGGTTGCTGCGGTGCGTGAAGTGATTGGTGACGATACCGACTTGATGCTCGAATGCTATATGGGTTGGAACCTCGAATACGCCAAACGCATTCTGCCTAAGCTAGAGAAATATGCACCACGCTGGCTAGAAGAGCCAGTTATTGCCGATGATATTGATGGTTATGCCGAATTGAATCAACTCACAAGCATCCCGATCTCAGGCGGCGAGCACGAGTTCTCTTTATACGGCTTTAAGCAACTGCTAGATCGCAAAGCAGTATCAGTCGTACAGTACGACACCAACCGAGTAGGCGGTATCACGGCCGCACACAAAATCAATGCCTTATGCGAAGCCTACAGCGTGCCAGTTATTCCACACGCTGGGCAAATGCATAACTATCATTTAACGATGAGTACGATTGCCTCGCCAATGAGTGAATACTTCCCGATGTTTGATGTGGAAGTCGGTAATGAGTTGTTCTATTACATTTTCGATGGCGAACCGGTTGCGAAAGATGGCTTCGTGCAACTCGACGACAACACACCAGGACTTGGTCTCACACTCAAAACTGAATTCCTGAAAGACTTCAACATCATCGAGTAATGAATATGGCTTCGCAACCCAGATATAAAGGCGTATTTCCTGTTGTTCCGACAATTTTTAAAGATTCGGGCGAACTGGATATTCCAGGCCAAAAGCGCTGCGTCGATTTCATGATCGACGCCGGGTCAAATGGGCTATGTATTTTGGCTAATTTCTCTGAACAATTTTCAATTTCAGACGACGAAAGAGACACCCTCACGAGAGAAATTCTGCAACACGTAGCAGGTCGCGTGCCCGTTATTGTTACGACAACGCATTATGGCTCTCTGATTTGTGCGCAACGCAGTCGTCGCGCACAAGAGCTTGGCGCATCAATGGTCATGATCATGCCCCCTTATCATGGCGCCACAATTCGAGTACCAGAGCCAAATATTTACGAGTTTTTCTCAAAAGTGTCTGATGCAATCGACATCCCGATCATGATCCAGGATGCGCCCGTCAGCGGTACGACACTATCGGCTGCTTTTTTAGCGAAGATGGCCACCGAGATTACGAACGTTGCCTACTTCAAGATTGAGACCCCCGGCGCAGCAAGTAAGCTACGCGAGCTCATCAAGCTAGGTGGCACAGCGATTGAGGGTCCCTGGGACGGCGAAGAAGCGATTACTTTGCTCCCCGATCTTGAGGCGGGCTGCACTGGTGCCATGACAGGCGGCGGTTACCCCGATGGCATCCGGCAGATCATGGATGCGTGGTTCGCGGGAGATCGCGAAAAAGCGATTGTCGCTTACACACGTTGGCTCCCACTCATTAACTATGAGAATCGCCAAGGTGGGATTTTGTCAGCCAAAGCATTGATGCAGGCCGGCGGCATCATCGCATCGGACGCCTCACGGCATCCATTTCCAGCCATGAACCCCGCTGTACGCAGTGGCTTGCTAGAAACAGCAAAACGCTTAGACCCACTTGTATTGCGCTGGGGTAAGTAAAGACAGCCTAGCTCTCCGGATGAAGCATCATCAAAAATGCTTTGGTTGCCGGGGAGCAAGGCCTCTCGGCGCGGATGAGACTGCCATAAGGCTCTAGCTGGTTTTTGATTTGATAGCGCAGAACCTTGATACGACCACTATCCGAAAAAATCGAGGCTACCGATTCGGGGATGACCGCAACCATCTCCGTGCGTGCCACGATATCAGCAGTCGTCAGGATCGAAGAGGTCTCAATTAAGTTAGTGGGCAATGTCAGGTGCTGGCTGCGGAACTCTTGCTCAATCACAGTACGCATGGGACTGCCCGGCCCTTGCAAGATCCATGGATAGCGATGCAGAGCATCTAGAGTAATTTTGGACTTGCCCGCCAAAGGATGTGTTGCAGCACCCACTATCGACAGCGCTTCGTTAGCGATAGGTCGAAAAATATAGTCTTCTTGCTTGACGCTCACAATACGGCCGATCACCAAATCAAGCTCTCCCTGATTCAATGCTTCGATCAGCACATCGCTAGTACCCGTAGAGATGTTGATCGACAGTAACGGAAAGGAGCGGCGCATGGCAATCAAAGCGTCCGTGAGGATTGCAGGAGATGCCGCCATGATGCTGCCCAACGACAAAACCCCATGAATGCCGCTCTGCATCGCATCAAGCTCGCGTGCGAGCGACTCCAAATTACCTCGCATACCCTGAAAAAAGCCGAGTACAGTTTTCCCGGCTGCGTTCAGAGTCAGCGTCCGTCCGGTACGGTCAAAGATCTTGGTGCCCAAGGCGTCTTCCAGCTCATGCAACATCTTTGTCGCGGCGGGCTGGGTCATTCCCATCGCCTGCGCCGCAGCCCGTAAAGTACGGCACTCCTGAATACTTAGGAGCAACGAAACTTGGCGCATCCGCAGACGATTCAGTAGGGTGTGAGCAAAATTCGACATGGGATAAATGATAACTTTTAGATATCAATTAATGATCAAGTTTCATTTTACTGGAATTAATTTGCTCTCTAGAATGAATCGGCTAGTAAAACAAATCAAACCTATATGGAGTAGACAACATGAAGAAGCACTTGGCACGCCTCGCAGGCATCGTACTGTTGACGACTTATGCGAGCGTTGGTTTCGCACAAACCGCCCCAATCAAATTGCGCTTTGGTCACGCTCACGCCGACACAGACTCACAACATGTCGCCGCATTAGAGTTTGCAAAAAAAGTCAAAGAACGCACAAAAGGTGCGATCGAAATCCAGGTGTTTGGTAATAATCAGCTCGGTAACGATGGCGCGATGATCGCCGGCGTTCGCGGGGGCACGATCGATATGGAAACCTCTGGCAACCCATTCTTTACCGGTATGGTTCCCAAACTGAACGTGTTTGATTTGCCTTATTTGTTCGACAACGCGCAACAAGCTTACAAAGCGCTCGACAGCGATGTCGGCCGCTCGTTACTCGACGAGCTTGGAAATCATCAAATGAAAGGCCTCGCCTTTTGGGAAGTTGGCTTCCGAAGCCTGGCAAATAACAAACGCGCCGTCAACCAACCTGCTGACATCAAAGGTCTGAAGCTGCGCACGACACCAAATCCTGCGCATATCAAGGCATTCCAACTGCTTGGTGCCAATCCGCAGCCTATGCCCTTCGGTGAAGTCTTTGCCGCTCTTGAATCTGGTGCGATTGACGGTCACGAGAATCCACCTTCATTGATGCTCTCGTCAAAAATGTACGAGGTGCAAAAAAATCTCTCCCTCACCAATCATGCGTACACGGCACTGATTGTAGTGATGAACAAAAAACGCTTCGACTCATTGACGCCAGAGAATCAGAAAATTCTGCTTGAAGAAGCTGCGAGCGCTGCAAAATTTCAACGTGAGCTGAATGCTAAGGGTGAGCAGGCCGCCGTTGACGCACTTCGTGCAAAAGGCATGAAGATTGTTGAAGCGCCTGATCGTGCCGCAATTCGTGCAATTGTCCGCGAACCGACACGCCAGCTGTTCATCGAGAAAAACGGTGATGACGTTCTTAAGAAGATCGAAGCTATTGCAAAGTAAAGCATCGTGACACAGTCGTTCCTGCCGGATGCGATCGCAGACTCCCACCATCATCTATGGGATTTAAACGCTAGCATCCGGTACCCCTGGCTACAAGACGAATACAACGCATCGACCTTTATTCTGGGTGACTACGAGCCCTTGTGTCGGGATTTTTTACCCAATACCTTTCGTTCCTGCTGGGGAGACCTACCAGTTACCGCGACGGTCCACATTGAAGCAGAATGCGACCGCAGCCAGGCACTCGCGGAAACAGCATGGGTTGCGGACGTGGCACGCTCAAGCGCTATACCGAACGCCATCATTGGGTATGTGAACTTACTCGCGGAAGACTGTGCGGAACAACTCGACGCGCATAGGCAATATGCGCTATTTCGAGGGGTTCGCTTCAAACCTGTGACCAGTCGCCTCGCCAATGAATCAGTTTGTAATATGGCGGGCTCTCTACAAGACCCACGCTGGGATGCCGGCTTGCAACAGCTAACGCAGCGCGGTCTGATCTGGGACTTGCGTGTACCGTACTGGCACTTACTTGAAGCAGCAAGTCTACTCAAACAACATCCGCACACTCAAGTTGTCATTGAGCATGCTGGGCTCCCCTGGGATCGCAGTCCTGCAGGGCTCGCACAATGGCGAGCAGGCATGCAAGCACTCGCGGATCTCCCAAACGGCGTTCACGTCAAACTATCCGAGCTTGGACTGCGCGGCGAACCATGGCGCATCGAAGACAATACTGTCATTGTGCGCGATCTCGTTTCTATGTTTGGTCCCGAGCGTTGCATGTTTGGCAGTAACTTTCCCGTTGCGAGCTTGCGGATCAGCTATCGCGACCTCATTCGTGCGATGTCACAAATACTTTCGCCCTTTGGTGGCGTAGCACGCCAAGCGATCTGGCACGACAATGCAGTCCGGTTTTATTCGATGACTGTACGGATGGAGAATCAGCGTGATTGATAAAGTTGTCCGGAAATTTATCGAATGGACACTCATCGTGTTTCTGGGTGCCATGGTCATTCTTGTATTTGGCAACGTTGTCTTGCGCTACGGATTTAATTCTGGAATTATTTTTTCGGAAGAAGCCTCCCGCTTTCTGTTCATGTGGATCACTCTTTTAGCTGCGATGCTGGCCTTGCAAGAAGGCGCGCACCTTGGCATGACCAGCGTTGTAGCGTCGCTTCCAATAAAAGGGCAGCGGATCGTTCGATTTGTTTCGGATAGCGTGATGCTAGGCTGTTGCGTGCTATTAACAGACGGTACATGGAAGCAAGTCACAATCGCAATGACGGACCGCGCACCCGTGACGGGAATACCGCTTGGCGTGGTTTTTTCTGGGCTGTTAGTTTGTAGCGCTGGGATGATTATTATTTTGTGTCGCTCGCTTTGGCGACAAGCCACCGGGCAGATGCCAGCCGTGGAACTCATTCCTAACCAAGACCAAGGGGCGGAATAGCCATGACGATCTTGGTCTTCATTTCCTCTCTGTTGGGCGCCATGGCGCTTGGCATGCCAATTGCCTTTGCCTTGCTCACATGTGCTGTAGTTCTGATGGTCTTCATGGGGAATTTCGATACGCAAATTCTTGCGCAAAATTTAATCGAAGGCACTAATAACTACCCATTGATGGCCGTGCCATTTTTTATGTTGGCCGGCGAACTCATGAATGCAGGCGGCTTATCTAAGCGCATCATTGAGATGGCTAAGTCGTTAGTCGGTCACGTACGAGGTGGCCTCGGGTATGTAGCGATTATCGCGGCGCTAATTATGGCAAGCATCTCCGGCTCGGCCGTGGCCGATACTGCAGCCCTAGGTGCGATTCTCATTCCCCTTATGCGTCAAGCAGGGTATGACGTGCCGCGGTCTGCAGGCCTGATCGCGTCCGGTGGCATTATTGCCCCCATCATTCCACCTTCGATCGGCTTTGTCGTTTTAGGCGTGGCGGGCGGCATCTCCATCACAAAACTATTTTTGGCAGGAATTGTGCCAGGCATCATGATGGGCGCGGCACTTTGGGCCACCTGGTGGTGGTGTGCCAAAAAGGAGGCTCCACCTGTACTCGCTAGTCGCTTTAGTTTGAGTGTATTTTTAAGATCGTTAAAAGATGGTTTTTGGGCGTTGCTGCTGCCACTTGCCATTATTGGTGGCATGAAATTTGGCGTCTTCACACCAACCGAGGCGGCCGTCGTGGCTGTGGTCTATTCATTCTTGGTCGGATGGCTGATATACGGAGAGCTCAAACTCACCGCGCTACCTAAGCTCATGCTCTCTGCAGCACGCACCTCTGGCGTCGTGCTTTTTTTAGTAGCCTGTGCCATGGTGTCTGCCTGGCTTATCACGATCGCCGAAATTCCAAAGCAAGTTGGTGAGCTATTAAGCCCATTCATGGACAACAAGATTTTATTGATGTTCATGATGATGGCGCTGGTGATCGTCATCGGTACTGCATTAGATTTCATGCCGACTGTGCTGATCCTAACGCCCGTTCTTATGCCAATCGTTAAGCAAGCTGGTATTGATCCCGTTTATTTCGGTGTGCTATTCATCATGAATAACGCCATCGGCCTGCTCACACCACCTGTCGGCACCGTATTAAATGTCGTCGCCGGCATCGCGAAAGAAGATTTGGGGCGTGTCACAAAAGGTGTGATGCCCTTCTTACTTGCCCAAGTGCTCTTACTGGTACTGTTCATTCTATTCCCCGCGCTAGTGATGGTTCCCGCCCGCTGGTTCTATTAATAAGAGAAATTTTCATGCAAAATAAACTTCCCGTTGTAGTTCTAACGCTCGGCGATCCAGCAGGTATCGGTTCAGAACTGATCGCACGACTGCTCGACAAACATGCAGTCTGCGAACTGGCCAATGTTGTTATCGCTGGAGACCAATGGCTCTGGGAGCATGGTCAACAAATCGCGAACGTACGGGTCCCCACGATTACGGTCGATTCCTTTGATGATGTGCGTGCTCGCTCAAATCAAGATGTGCCAGCTTTTTTGCCGATGCAGACAATCCATGCGCGCGATGTCAAAATGGGGCAAGTCAGCCCATTGAATGGCCAGTCTGTGTTGAAGGTTCTAGATGCCTGTATGGATGCGACCCTTGCCGGTCACGTTGATGCCATCTGCTTCGCACCGCTCAACAAGCAGGCGATGAAGATGGGCGGGATGAAGCACGAGGATGAGTTACATCATTTCGCTGAACATCTGGGTGTAACTGGCTATTTTTGCGAATTCAACACACTCGGCAACTTATGGACCTCCCGCATTTCGTCGCACGTACCACTCAAAGACGTTGCGCAATACCTTAGCAAAGAGCGGATTGAGCAAGCTTCTGAGTTGATCTACAAGGCTTTGCTTGCGAGTGGATTTGAGACGCCAAAAATTGCGATCGCAGCGTTCAACCCACACGGCGGGGACGGAGGCTCCTGCGGTCGTGAAGAAATCGACATCATCGCGCCGGCCGTTGCCTCACTCCAAGCAAGGGAGTGGCCAACAGAAGTACCTTTCCATGGACCGTTTCCGGCCGACACCATTTTTCTAAAGGCGCAAGCGGGCGAGTATCAAGCCATTGTGACCATGTATCACGATCAAGGACAGATCGCGATCAAACTACTTGGTTTTTCGCGAGGTGTGACAGTCCAGGGCGGATTACCAATTCCAATTACAACTCCAGCTCACGGCACAGCCTACGATATTGCCGGTCAGGGCAAAGCTAGTGTTGAAGCAACGTGGCAAGCGTTTCAAATCGCATCCCGAATGGGGAAGACCTGGCGCAAGTAAGTGAGTAGGGCGTGATACATTTCATGTGCAAGCCCTACCCATTTCTAAAAGGTTGTTCCTCATGAAAAAAATTGGCGTCGCCCTACTTGGTCTTTTGTTTGCGAACAGCGCAATCGCCGCCTATCCAGAAAAGTCCATACGACTCGTTGTGCCCTTCGCAACGGGCGGCACATCGGAAATCGTGGCGCGATCAATTGCCAACGGATTAACTACCGAGCTGGGACAGTCTGTTTACGTTGAGAACAAGCCGGGTGGCGCAGGCAATATTGCCATGGCTGAAGTCAAGCGTGCGAACCCAGATGGTTACACGCTTATCTTGGGTCACGTCGGTACACTTGCAGTCAACCAACTTTTGTTCGGCAAAAAACTCCCTTACGATCCCAATAAAGATTTCGTAGCGGTCACGCTTGTCGCTAAAGTACCCAATGTGATTGCTGTCAGCAGCAAAAGTCCCTACAAGACGATTGCCGACCTCATCGCTGACGCCAAAGCGAACCCCAAGAAAATTAACTACGGCTCGGCCGGCAATGGCAGCGCTGGGCACTTAGCGATGGAGTACTTTGCGTCCGAGGCTGGCATTGAGTTGACGCATGTTCCGTACAAAGGCTCGGGCAATATGCTGACCGACCTCATGGGCGGGCAGATCCAAGCGACTTTCAACGGACTACCTTCGCTGATCGGACAAATCAAGGGCGATACCTTGCGTCCACTCGCAGTTGGCCCACTCAAACGCTCAGCAGCACTGCCCAACGTACCAACTCTAGATGAGTCTGGACTGAAAGGTTTTGAGACCTCACAATGGTATGGAATTTTGGCTCCTGCCGGTACACCAACCGATGTCGTGGATCGCCTGCAAAAAGCAATCGTCAAAGTCTTAAAGTCGCCAGAGCAATCTAAGCGCATGCTCGACGATGGTGCGGTGCTTATTGGGGATACGCCACAGGAATTCACAGCATTCATCAAGACTGAACAAGACCGTTGGGCCAAGGTATTTGAAAAAGCACAAATTAAAATAGACTAATAACGAAATCCATCTGCCGCCACGGTTTTCTAAAGGAATCCTCTAGCATGAGAAACCTCAAACTTTTTATTCCCGTGGTCGCTTTCTTTTTGTGCTGTATCAAGCCCACCATTGCGGCTGAGTACCGCCTGTACGCGGCAGCCGGCATCAAGATACCTTTGATCACTCTGAGCCAAGCTTATCAAACTGACTCGGGTCACTCAATTGTTAATGATTTTGATACAGCAGGCGCTGCAGAAAAAAAGTTTCTTTCTGATCCAAATGCGAGCTTTCTAATTACGACCAAGCCTCGCATCGACAAAGCGATCGCGTCGAAATTGCTTACCAACGGCCAAGCTATCCATCTCGTAGATACTGCAGCCGGTATCGCCTCCTCTCAAGCCGTCAAGCCAGTAGTACGCAATGGCGATGATTTAAAAGCGGCGCTCCTGAATGCAAAAAAAATTGCTTTTTCTGACCCTGCTCGAGGTGCGACTGTTGGCCTTCACTTTGTCAAAGTGATCCGCGAGTTAGGGATTGAACAAGAGGTCATGGCAAAGGCTGTGGTTGCGCGCGATGGCATCGAAACCATGCGACTGATTCAAAGCAAAACCGTAGACATCGGGATCACCCAAATGAGTGAAGTGGTCCAGGCAGATCGAACAACACTCGTTGGCCCTTTTCCCAAAGACTTTGAACTAGTTAGTGAATATGTTCTTTGGTACAAGACGAGCGGTGACGCCGGAGTCGATGCGTTCGTCAAACTTCTCACTTCCGCACGCGCTGCTAGTGTCTTTGCGCAGGAAGGTCTTCTACCAGTCACTTCTCGACAGTAAGACTGCCGATCACCTAGCGCTTACACAACAGACGAGACGCATCAAAGGTTTGACCCTATGACTCCCCTACGCTTATTAATCTGGGCCGCACTTGCTGGCGCCTTCATCCCTGTGATGGCAATCCTGAATGGACGACTTGGGAAATCCATGGGAGAGGCGCTACACGCCTCTGTCATTCTATTTGGAGTTGGTTTTTTATTCTGTTTGACTGTCGCGCTCGTGCTAACCAAATCTCTACCGCATGCTACGGACCTCGCAAATGCGAAACCGATTGAGTATCTCGGCGGGTTTATTGTTGGTTTCTATGTCATTAGCGCGACCTTGCTCGCACCGCGGATTGGCTTGGCGAATTTTATTGTTTGTGCTGTATCAGCACAGATTATTATTTCAGTCGTGATTGATCATTTTGGTTTACTTGGCGCTATGGTGCGACCAGTCAGTGTGACCCGACTGGTCGGTATTGGCCTATTGATTGCAGGAATCATCGTCACACAAATATCCGATAATTCCTCGGCAACAAGATGACC
>CAIYWO010000204.1 GCA_903929925.1 uncultured beta proteobacterium
GATGGCGCAGCCACGATGGACTGGATGGAGCAAGAACAAGAGCGCGGTATTACGATTACGTCGGCTGCAACAACAGCCTTCTGGAAAGGCATGGGTAACAACTACCCAGAGCACCGGATTAACGTGATTGACACCCCCGGACACGTTGACTTCACGATTGAAGTTGAACGCTCGATGCGCGTGCTTGACGGCGCCTGCATGGTGTACTGCGCTGTGGGTGGTGTTCAGCCGCAATCTGAAACTGTTTGGCGTCAGGCAAACAAGTACCGTGTGCCACGCTTGTCCTTCGTGAACAAGATGGACCGCACGGGTGCAAACTTTTTCAAAGTGTACGACCAGCTCAAGACTCGCCTGAAGGCGAATCCTGTACCTGTCGTGATACCAATCGGCGCCGAAGAAAAATTCACCGGTGTCGTTGATCTCATCAAGATGAAAGCAATCATCTGGGACGAAGCTAGCCAGGGTATTAAGTTCGACTATGTCGATATCCCTGCAGACTTGCAAGCGTCGGCAGAAGAGTGGCGCGAAAAGCTTGTTGAAGCAGCAGCTGAGTCCTCAGAAGAAATGATGGACAAGTACCTTGAAGGCGGCACACTGACTGAAGAAGAAATTATGCTCGGGATCCGTACGCGTACGATCGCTTGCGAAATTCAGCCAATGCTTTGCGGTACAGCTTTCAAGAACAAAGGCGTTCAGCGCATGCTTGACGCAGTGATTGAATTCTTGCCTTCACCAATCGACATTCCCCCAGTTAAGGGTGAACTCGACGACGGCACCGAAACAAGCCGTAAAGCAGATGACACCGAAAAGTTTTCAGCACTTGCATTCAAACTGATGACAGACCCCTACGTTGGTCAGCTGACCTTCGTACGAGTGTATTCGGGCGTGTTGAAATCGGGCGATACGATCTACAACCCGATCAAGGGAAAGAAAGAGCGTATCGGTCGTATTCTGCAGATGCATGCAAACAACCGCGAAGAAATCAAAGAAGTGGTTGCAGGTGACATCGCTGCGGTGGTTGGTCTGAAAGACGTAACGACAGGCGAGACCTTGTGTGATGTTGATTCACACATCATGCTCGAGCGTATGGTCTTCCCTGAGCCCGTTATTTCACAGGCTGTGGAACCCAAGACCAAAGCTGACCAAGAAAAAATGGGTATGGCTCTTTCGCGTCTCGCTCAGGAAGATCCTTCTTTCCGCGTGCGTACCGACGAAGAATCAGGCCAGACAATTATTTCGGGCATGGGCGAATTGCACCTCGAAATTATTGTTGACCGCATGAAGCGCGAATTCAGCGTAGAAGCCAACGTGGGTAAACCACAGGTGGCCTATCGCGAAACAATTCGCAAAGTCTGTGAAGAAATCGAAGGTAAGTTCGTCAAGCAGTCGGGTGGACGTGGTCAGTACGGTCACGTGGTGCTCAAGCTTGAGCCACTGCCACCAGGCGGCGGATACGAATTTGTCGACGCCATTAAAGGCGGTGTGGTTCCTCGTGAATACATCCCTGCAGTGGACAAAGGCATTCAGGAAACACTGCCAGCCGGTATTCTTGCCGGTTACCCAGTGGTTGACGTGAAAGCTACGCTGTTTTTCGGCTCGTACCACGACGTGGACTCAAACGAAAACGCCTTCCGTATGGCAGCTTCGATGGCGTTCAAAGACGGTATGCGCAAGGCTAGCCCTGTGCTGCTCGAACCGATGATGGCCGTCGAAGTCGAAACACCTGAAGATTATGCCGGTACAGTGATGGGCGATTTGTCCTCACGTCGCGGCATGTTGCAAGGTATGGATGACATGGTCGGTGGTGGCAAGGTCATTAAGGCCGAAGTCCCACTGGCAGAGATGTTTGGTTACGCGACTAACCTGC
>CAIYWO010000205.1 GCA_903929925.1 uncultured beta proteobacterium
ACCAACAGCGCTACGAAAATGATGAGGATCACTTGAGGCAACATCACACTCGCGATAATTTGTTGTGCCATCTCATCACGCTTAATGGTGGTTTCGGCCACGCGTATCGTCGCACCACGCATATCAACAAGGTTTAGTTGTACGACGCGCACGGGATTATTTTCGATATGAGCATCGTAAAGTAGAACGTTGTTTCGAGAGGTGAGCGTGTCAGAGGGTGCTGAAGGAATATCCTCGCCCGCAATGCGCTGTCCCCCCGAATCCAGAAGTTCAAAGAAAATTTTGTCTTGAGGATCTTGAAGCAAAAGCCTACGAGCAACTTCGGGGAGGTCTAGGAAGATACCAGATTCATTTTTGCCTATCTGAAGGCTTAATTCGTGGCCGACCTCAATTAATGCCTTGTCATAAGCATTTTTAGAAAAATGTCCCGCTAGTCCGAAGCTGACCGCCGTGTCGATGGCTAAGAGTGCGAGCAGTGGATACAGTAGCCACCGAAGGAGCTGGGTGCGTAACAGTTGGCGGTTAGTTCGCTGGATCGACAAGATAGCCCATCCCACGAATGGTGCGAATATCGCTACCGGTAGGCTCTAGCTTCTTGCGAAGTCGATGTACGAGTACTTCAACCGCATTGCTAGCCATACCTTCTTCCCAGCCATATAGGTGGTCGATAATTTGCTGCTTCGTCACAACGCGCCCCACGCGCATAAACAAAAGTTCTACTAACGCAAACTCTTTTGATGTCAGTTCCAGAGAGCGTTGCTCGCAATGCACGCGTCGTCCAACCAGATCAATTTGTAATCGTCCATGGGTGAGCTCTAGACCTGCTGGGGTGTGGGCCCGTCTCAAAAGGGCCCGCACCCGTGCCTCTAGTTCAAATAAATGAAACGGCTTGGTCAAATAGTCGTCCGCTCCCAAGTCAAGACCAGCGACCCGATCGGTGATGCTATCGCGTACGCTCAGCATCAGGACGGGCGTTTCGGAGCGTCGAGCGCGTAGGCGCCGTAAAACTTCTAGCCCATCGTAAATGGGCATCCCGATATCTAGAATCGCAAGATCATATTCGCCGGAGGACAACGCATCATCAGCCTGCCGCCCGTCGCGAACGGCATCTACCCGATGCGCGTTTTGTGAAAGCGTCCGAAAAACAGCGTCGGCGAGCATTTCGTCGTCTTCGGCAAGCAGTATGCGCACGCGGGTCGTTCCTTTTCTTCTGTTGGAATTCGGGCGATTATGACTGAAATTTGTCTTTATGAAACGCAATCCTCAGCCTAAGACGTAAGCATAGCGCCATATTGTCTAAGGTTGGCGCCAACAAAATTTAATTTAAAGCTGTAAGGTCAGGTGTCTCGACACATCTAGGTGGAGTGAGGCTATAGTTTTGTTTCAAAGAAACGAGGTCTAATGCGCGCTGCACCCAGTGGTTGGGCGCATATTTCGCTGGGGGTAATGTTGATGACCATGACTAATCGTGCTGATTTTGTAATTATCGGTGCAGGCATCGCAGGCGCCTCTGCGGCCTACTGGCTCGCACCGCACGGCAAAGTCGTGATCCTCGAGCGGGAGGCACATCCCGGGTTTCACTCGACTGGACGTTCGGCTGCGCTTTACATGGCGAGCTATGGCAATGCGCAGGTGCGTGCGCTGACGCTTGCAAGCCGAAAATTCTTTGATGCGCCACCACAGGGGTTTTCTGAGCACTTACTGCTTAGCCCGCGAGGTGCATTGATGGTCGCCGAGCTAGGACAGGAGCAGATGCTCGAGGAGCATTGGGCTGTACTGGCACATATGAAGACTGGAGCGCGCCGGCTGACTCCTATGCAAGCTTGTGAGCTTTCTCCTGCACTGCGACAGGAGCGAATCGTCGATGCACTGATTGAATCTGACGCAGCTGATATGGATGTGAATGCGATTCATCAAGGCTATTTACGGGGAATGGCGTCACGAGGCGGCGAAGTGCGGGTAAATAGCGAAGTCATTGATTTAGTTCGGCACGCCGAGCAATGGACGATCACAACAAAACGAAATGAAATTTGGCAGACGCCTATCGTGATCGATGCCGCAGGTGCCTGGGCGGATGAGATAGCCCAACTTGCTGGGGCGAACAGAGTGGGTTTGCAGCCGTGCCGTCGTTCTGCCTTACTCTTTCAGCCTGAGGGATTTGGCGATTTTTCAAAGTGGCCGATGACCTATGGTGCATCAGAGAACTGGTATTTCAAACCCGATGCCGGACAGGTGTTGGTTTCGCCAGCGAATGCAGACCCCGTGCCACCGCAAGACGTACAACCTGAAGAGTTAGACATTGCCATCGCAATTGATCGCATTGAGTCCATCACGCGCTTCAAAATAAGGCGCCCGACCCATACGTGGGCTGGGTTGCGTTCGTTTGTGGAGGATCATGGTTTGGTGGGTGGCTTTGATGAGATTCAGCCAGGTTTCTTTTGGATAGCTGCTCAAGGCGGGTACGGTATTCAAACGTCACCCGCAATGGGTGAGGCGTGTGCTGCACTTGTTCGAGGCGTGCCGCTCCCTCCCGCCATTGCGGATTGGGGATTAACGAAAGAGATGCTCAGCGCGTCGAGACTTGATTGATTAGGACCGCTTGGTTCGCAATAGATCCATCAAGTCTTTCGCGATAGGTGGCAGCGAAATCAAAATTAAGAATCCCGCTAGGGGAACGGTGGTGATATAGCCAAAGCTTTTGAAAGAAATGGCCCCTACGATGCCACCGATCAAGAAGAGCGAAAAAATGATCAGATGAATTTTTAGTTTTTCGCGATCAGCGACGACGCGTTTTTGCGGCATGGATGAATGATCTCTGTTCCAGTACAGCAGCCTCCCGATTTCAATCCCAATGTCGGTCACGACTCCTGTCATGTGCGTTGTACGGATTTCTGCTTTTGAAATCTTGGTCATGATGGCATTTTGTAATCCCATCACAAAACACAACACCAAGATAGTGGTCGGTACGAAAACCTCAACCAATATATTGAGTGAATAGCCGAGCACCCCAAACAAAAGCAGTAAAACAGCCTCGAGACATAAGGAGAGCGCAAATTCACTATGTAGATGTTTGCGTCTCGCCCAATTTATCAAGATTGCTGTGACGGCAGCGCCAGAAACAAAGCTAATTAGAAATGCGATGCCAGCCAGGACAATGCCGATCTCGCTGATGACGAGATCATCAGCAATACCCGAAATGATGCCGGTCATATGGGAGGTGTAGCGTTGTCCAGCAAGAAAGCCGCCCGCGTTCACAGCACCGGCAACAAATGCCAGAATCCCTCCAAGGGCCCAGTTATTCTGTTTGTTACGAATCCGGTCGGTTAGGGTGACGGAAATAGTGGCGAATTGACGCAGACTCAAATCGGTTCAACTTGTCTTTTAGTGGTTGGCGATAATCGGCCGGACTGGCTGTTGAGATCAAACGACAAAACGGGATCCAACCCAGTCAAGGTGCGCGCTTCACGCTCGATTGTATGGAAAATCTCTCGGTTTGTGTCGTGTGGCATATTCTCTGTATCCAAGTGCCCCAGACATACTAAACTTAGATCCTAACCAGCCTTCCTATATGAAGCCTCCAACTAAGCGTTGAATTGAACATGAACCAATCATATGCCATGCGTCTTTTTTCTTTTGTATTTGGTCTGACGAGCCTTATGCTTTCTGGCAGCTTGCTAGCTGCATATCCAGAAAAGCCCATTACGCTTGTTGTGCCTTACCCACCTGGCGGAGCGACGGACACGGTTGCCCGAAAGATCCAGGAGTCCATGTCGAAGTCCTTGGGTCAACCAGTCTTGGTCGAGAACAAGGCTGGTGCTGGGACGGCGATCGGGGCTGCTGCGGTTGCTAAAAGTGCGCCCGATGGATATACGCTTTTGATCTCGTCAAACACGACCTTTACCGTCAATCCTGCACTTAAAAGCAAATTGCCGTTCGATCCAGTTAAAGATTTCGAAGGGATTGGTGTCATCGGTACCTCTCCCCTGGTGCTCATTGCGAACCCAAAGGTACCAGCAAACAATTTGTCTGAGTTAATTGCTATCGCCAAGAAGGACCCGGGCAAACTGTCATTCGGTTCTTTTGGTAATGGCACAACAGCCCATATCGCTGGTGAAATGTTAAACGTCATGGCGGGCGTCAATATCGTGCACGTTCCTTATAAGGGTAGTGCCCCAGCTATGACGGATCTGATCGGTGGACAAATTCCTTTGACGTTTGATACGAATGTGGCGTCTATGCCAATGATTGCTGCTGGGAAAGTAAAGGCCATCGCGGTGACTTCACTACAACGTTACCCTCAATTGCCCAACACACCGACCATTGCCGAGTCGGGCTATCCAGGCTTCGAGATGGTTCCCTGGATTGTTGTGGTCGCACCCAAGGGCTTGCCGCCTGATATCCAAAGAAAACTATCTGCGGCGCTTGAAGACACACTCAAAAATAAGGAAATCAATGCTGAACTTGTGAAAACCGGTGTTGAAGTTCAATTTGAGCCAGGATCTGCGTACGCTAAGCGCGTGGCGAAAGAATTGCCGCTTTTAAAAGAGTACGTTAAGAAAGCAAATATCCCAGTCGAATAAGAATCTAATCACCAAAGGAGTCGCTCATGTTTGAAAAGCTTTTTCATTTGCGCGCACAGCAAACGGATGCGCGGACGGAGCTCGTGGCTGGACTGACTACGTTCCTGACGATGTCATACATCTTGTTCGTCAATCCAGCGATCTTGTCTTCGACGGGAATGGATAAGGGGGCCGTTTTTGTAGCCACCTGTTTAGCCGCAGCGATCGGCAGTCTGATGATGGCGTTTGTTGCGAACTGGCCTGTGGGTATGGCACCAGGAATGGGTCTCAATGCCTTCTTCGCTTTTGCGGTCGTGGGCGGAATGGGCTTTAGCTGGCAGCAGGCACTGGGTGCCGTGTTTATCTCCGGCCTTATATTTCTAGTTCTAACGATAACGGGCATCCGAGCCTGGTTGATCGCAGGTATCCCGAGCGCTCTGCGTAGCGCCATCGTGGCTGGCATCGGCTTGTTTCTCGCGATTATTGCCTTGAGCGGAGCGGGCATTGTCGTCGCCCATCAGGCAACGAAAATCACCTTGGGTAGTCTCCACGAGCCCTCCGTGCTCTATGCTATTTTCGGCTTCTTTGTGATTGCTGCGCTTGATGCCCTGCGGGTGCGCGGTGCAATCCTGATTGGCATATTGGCTGTGACTGTACTTTCAACCTTAAATGGGCACAACGAATTTGCTGGATTTTTTGCAGCGCCGCCCAGCTTGTCGCCAACCTTTTTGCAAATGGATATTGCTGGTGCGCTGCAGACCGGTTTGATCAGCGTGATCATGGTCTTTGTCTTGGTTGAGGTGTTCGATGCCACAGGGACATTGATCGGTGTTGCCAAGCGCGCAGGTCTTGTCACCGACGAGAAAAAGGGTAATCTCGGGCGTGCTTTGTTTGCTGACAGCACAGCTATCGTGGCGGGCGCTGCGCTAGGAACGAGTAGTACGACTGCTTACATCGAAAGTGCGGCAGGCGTGCAGGCGGGAGGGCGTACGGGTCTGACTGCATTGGTTATTGGCTTGTTGTTTTTAGCGGCCTTGTTTATCTCCCCGCTTGCGGGCTCAGTACCTGCCTACGCAACAGCACCTGCACTTCTATATGTCGCAGGATTAATGATGCGCGAGTTTAAGGAAATTAACTGGGACGATATTACCGATGCCGTCCCCGCCGCGATGACTGCACTCATCATGCCGTTTACGTATTCAATCGCTAACGGTTTGGCATTTGGTTTCATTAGCTACGTCGTCTTGAAGACAATGACCGGTAAGATCCGTAGCCTGCACCCAGCAACCTGGTTGGTTGCCATACTATTTCTGATCAAGTTCGCATATTTCTGA
>CAIYWO010000206.1 GCA_903929925.1 uncultured beta proteobacterium
CAGGTCGTCGGGGCAGTCGCGAGCTTGTGTGGAATGCTGCTTGGTTCTTATCTGTCACCGAATCGGCATTTGCCTAGCCACTCTCATTAAATGTCTGCCTCGGCCTATTCCTGTCAGGATCCCAGCCACGGCTAGCGTCCAGACAATCAATGGACCAGTTGGAAGGTCTAACCACGCTGAGAGAAATATTCCGCTGATATAGCCAGCGATCGCCAAGAGGTAGGCTGCACGAGACCGTTGTCGTGTTTGCATTGCCGCGCATGTGAGGGCGGGAATGATGAGCGTCGCAAATACAAGGTAGACGCCTACAAGTTGAACCGATATCGTGATGGCGATAGCAAAGAGGCTGTAGAAGGCCCAACGACGTCCATTTAATAGATAGAGGCCTAGCAAGACGATCGCTGTCCCTGCCGTGGCATATTTGAGTTGCTCCGTCGATACCCACAAGATTTGACCTGATAACAAATCTGAAAGGTGTTGCCCACCGTGTGGATCGCCATGCGCCAACAATAGGATCGCTGTCGCTGCCAATATAAATACAACGCCGATGATGGGCTCTTGCAAGTGTGCGCCGAAGCGCTCAAGTGCGACGAGTCCCCAGGCCGCGCACAGGGACAGTGACACGGCACCGATTTGCATCCAATATGCTGGTGCTTGTTCGCCTGCAATAACAAGAACCAGATAGGCGCCAAGCCCCGCTATTTGTGCGATGGCGAGATCGATAAAGATGATCCCACGGGCCAGGACTTGTATTCCAAGTGGAATATGCGTGGAGATGACTAGCGCACTAGCCCAGAGAGCAGGCCACAGCAGGTTCAGTGGTACCTCGCCAGGTAGTGTGAGCTCAATCATGTTTGAGTTTACTGTGCTTGGATCAGACGTCGAATCGTGTCGTCAAACAACGCAGGTAATGTTTTTGCTTCAGCGTTACCGCCGACCGTAAACGGCAGGCTTACAACGGGAATCTTCGCATTTTCACTGAACCACATTGCGGGCTTGCTATTTAAGTATGCGGGAGTCATGACCAGACGTCCATGTAAAGTCGCTTGCTTCTGTAGGATTGCATTTAGGTGCGTAATAGAAGGGTCAGCGCCAGGCGTTGCCTCAAGCACCCCAATCTGTTTCAAACCAAGCCAGTTATTGAGGTAGGTGAAAGCATCGTGCTGCACCCATACTTTCATGCCACGTAGCACGCTGGCCTGTTGTTCCCAGCGTACGAGATGCGTCGACCAGGCGCCTAAGAACACATTGAGTCTTGTTTGGTAATGTGCGCTGTTAACGGGATCTAAGAGAATAAATCGTTCGGAGAGTGCGCGTGCGATTGGAATGTAGTTGCGTGGATCGAGTTGAATGTGTGGATTACCAGAGGCATGCACATGCCCCTGGCTGCGGTCCACGGAGATTGGCACATCAAGTATCTGAACATATTGCGCGGCTTCGAACATGCCTACTCTGCCAGGCATGATGTTTGGGTTGCCTGCATCACGCTGGAGAACGGGTAACCACCCAGCCTCCAGCTCTGCACCTGTAGCGATTAATAGATTTGTTGTGCGAGCGCGTGCAAGTAGCCCCGGGCGCGCTTGGACTTGGTGTGCGTCTTGTAGTGCATTGGTCGCAGTGAAGACAGAGACCTTTTCTCCACCGAGGTCTTGAGCGAGCGCACCCCATTCGGGAACCGTGGCGAAGACCTTCAGCTGCGCATGTGCATGACCGGTCAGGGTTAAAAGAAGGAGGGTGTATGCCACGCACCGATACAAGCCGTTCCGTATCGCGAGAAGTTTATTTGGGGTCGATCCATACATCTCCACACTCCTAGAATTTGTGAGCACCGTGCGCACCAAGACTCATGATGTATTGCAAAAAGACTTGATTATTTGTTTTGCCAGGACCGTAAGATGTATCCGTAGCGAGTTGCAGTCTGAACATCGAGTTTTCAGAGTTGGCCCAGTCCAGCATGACGGTGTTGCGGGTGGGGTTCCATGACTCCAGTGCGCTACCTGCAAAGGTGCCTGAGCCAAAGCCGTAATTCGAGTTGCCGCCATACAACTGATCAAAGCGGTACCCTACGCGCCAGTTAGGCATGAACTGGTAAATGCCCTGAACGTAGAAGCCGCTTTGGGTATTGTTGTAGGGGTTTCCGGTGCAGGATTGTGATTCGCAGGCACCGTAAGGGACTGCCGTGTTAATTGTTGCAGTGCCCTTTTGCGTATTCCAAAACGCTTCTCCTTGCAGTTTGAAACTCTGTCCCGCTTTGGGAATCCACTTGTAGACAAAGTCTGCGATCAGAATGTTTGTATTGCCTGAGAAATCAAAGGTATCGGTGTCGTTCAGAGAAGAGACGCTTGGGCGTCCTCCGGTCGAGGCACCTATGTACGATAGGCCACCTTGCCATGATGCGGTAGTGCCAACGTCTCCGCCAAGTTTTGCGAAGAGTGTGCCAAGTCTGGGTTTGTTTTCGTTGAAGTTGTTACTGTTGGGGTATTGCATGCCTTGCCCGATCTCAGCGCCGAAGCGTAGATACATATTGTCGAGCGGTGCGACCCAGGACAACTGACCCCCAGTGTTGTTGAGCTGTCCACCCAAAAAGGCTTTGTATGCGAGAGGTAAGTCGACGAAATCCCATTCATGAGGATGTTTGTTATTGAGATAACCAACATTTGAAAAGAACTTGCCTCCTTTAACTTTTAAACCTGCGGGAAGATTGATTGTTTCGAAAAACGCTTCTTCTAACGCAACGCTAAAGTCGGTCCCGTCTTGTCCGAGGACAAGGCGAGCTTCAGCGCGAAACAGGTTATCGACGGTTCCTGCAAATGCGAACTCAGACTCCCCGAGAGAGAACCCGCGCGGAACGTTTTCGCCGCCAGAGGGAATAAAGCCACGTCGCAACGCCTCTGGATTTTGGCTCTGCGCTGAGTACTTGCCGTCCAGAATGAGCGCGATTTCTGGTGTGAACGCTCCAACTTTTGGCAAAGTAACCCCACGAGTCATTGTAGGTGCCGCGGTAGGTGTGGCTGTAGTGGTCTGGGCACTTGTGTGTGCGACTGATGTGGGGGCTGGTGCCTGAGGGGCAGTAGTCAGCACAACGGGCGGTAGTGTGGCCGCACCCGCCTTTGCGCCACTGGCTGGAGTAGCCGCCGCTCTCGGCGCAGAGGTCACTTGTGTGTTCTGTTGTTGGAGCGTCGTTATTTTTTGCTCGAGGGCGTTGATACGTTGCTCGTAGGCATCTCGCATCGCTTTCAAGCTTTCTTGGAGCTGTGCAATGTCCGCTGCAGAGGCTGCTTGACCAAAGCTTGCGGTTGGACATGCGACGCAAGCAATTATCCCTAGTGCAAATAGGGCGTGTGTTAGCGACGTTAGCTTTCTCATTTTGGCTCCTCGGGGATGCGCAGCAATGCGCGTTTTAATCATTAATGATATTGATAATACATTATCGTTAAAGATTAGTCCATTTGAGTAAGAATCACTTGGGCGGGAAATTAGTCTAGGGTATCGTGGAGTCCCTTTAGATCGATATAGAGCCATGACAGCAGCAAGCCAAACCCCAATCGTTCAATTTGATGGGCTAAGAGCGTTCATTAGCCGCTCCCTAGTCGCCGTCGACATTCCTTTGCCTGATGCAGAAGTCGTCGCCAATTTAATGGCACAAGCCGATTTGCAAGGTTCTGATGGCCATGGCGTGATTCGGCTTCCCCAATACGTCAAGCGCATCCGTGCAGGCGGCATCAACACACGTCCAAATATCCAAGTTGTGCAAGAGCGCGCGGCAATGGCAATCGTAGATGGCGATAATGCGATGGGGCACTTAGCAGTGTCGCGAGCAGTCAATCTTGCGATTGAAAAAGCTCGTACAGCAGGTGTCGCATGGGTGGGTACGCGTAACAGTAACCACGCAGGTCCAGCCTCGCTGTATGCCCGTATGCCAGTTGCGCATAATATGATTGGTCTGTACTTCGCGGTTGGAAATGCAAACCATTTGCCGGCCTGGGGCGGAATGGATATGTTGTTATCGACAAATCCCATTGCAGCAGCGATCCCTGCGGGTAAAGAGCCCGAGATTGTGCTGGACATGGCCACGACCGTCGCCGCGTATGGCAAGGTCAAGGCAAAGGCAAAGCGCGGCGAGATGATGCCCGAAGGCTGGATGATTGACCGGCAAGGTCAGCCATTGTTGGATCCAACGCGCTCAGAAGAGGGGTTTTTGCTGCCGATTGGGGGTTATAAGGGTTACGGCTTGGCGCTGATCGTAGGTTTGCTGGCGGGTACGCTGCAAGGTGCTGCGATGGGTAAGGACGTCGTTGACTTTAATAAAGACAGCGTGACCCCAACCAACACTGGCCAGGCGATACTAGCCATTAACCTCGAAGCGTTCGGCGAGGTGAATGTGTTTAAGTCTGCCGTTGATACATTGGTGCAAGATATCCGGGCAAGTGAACGGCTACCAGGCGTTGATCGCGTTTGGTTGCCAGGAGAGCAAAGCCACGCGCGTCGCCAGGCGTATGGCGAAAATGGTATTCCAGTGGCCAGTGCTCTTGCAAAAGAGCTCGCAGTCCTAGCAAAGGATCTCGGCGTAGAGCCGATGCAAACCAACTAAAGCGTTATCCGAGGAAGACAACATGAAGAAAATAACCAAGACACTATTAATAGCCTCTGCTCTCTGGGGCGCGGCTGCGACAACGTACGCACAAGACTATCCCAACAAGGCGATCCGAATGATCGTTCCATTAGCTGCAGGCAGTGCAGTTGATAATGCTGCACGCATTTTGACCGCGAAGATGGGTCAGAACATGGGCCAGGCCATTGTGATTGAAAACATTGCAGGCTCGTCCGGCTTGATTGGTGCGGACCGCTTAGCTAAGTCGGCACCCGATGGCTATACGCTTGGCGGTGTGAACGACAGCGTCTTGACGATGATCCCGCACATCTACCCGAACATGCCCTGGAATGCGCTCAAGGATTTTGATCCTGTGTCGCTTGTGGGAACAATTGAATGGGGGATCGTGGTTCCTCCCAACTCCCCATATAAAACGCTGGCTGAGTTGTTAGCTGCGGCCAAGGCCAACCCCGGCAAAATTAATTATGGCTCTGGAGGTAACGGTAGTCCACAGCACATCGCGATGGCACTGTTGACCCAGCGCGCAGGTGTGACGATGACGCACGTACCTTACAAAGGTGCAACGCCAGCCGCAGTTGCTGCGGCCGCGGGTCAAGTTGATGTCTCTTATCAAGGTTTGGGTACAGTCACGGGTCTAATTGGTGGTGGCAAGCTAAAGTTGCTCGCCGTGTCGACACCGGAGCGGTTGCCTCAATACCCAGATACTCCCACTGTATCCCAAGCAGGGACAAAAGATTTTCTGTTCAATTCGTGGTTTGCGATTGTTGCTCCCGCTGGCACTCCCAAAGATATCGTCGCAAAGTTGAATGTTGAAATTCAGAAAGCCTTGTCTGACCCGGAAACCAGAAAAAAGATTGTGGATCTGGGCGTCACAATTCGCGGAACAGGCGCAGCTGAGTTTGGAGAGGCCACAAAAAAGCAGTATGAGCTCTACGGAAAACTCATACGCGATAATGGCATTAAGGCCGATTAGGGCTCATCGATTTAGCCGTGAAGCGAGAAGCTGTTGGACCATAACATTCCAGTCATTACTACTATTGCCGCAGCTTTCATCGCCGCGCTCGGTCTTGGCTTTCTCGCAGAAAAGATAAAAATCCCCGCGCTGGTCGGATACCTGGTGGCTGGGATAGTGATTGGGCCAGGCACGCCTGGCTATATTGCGCACACAGCAGTTGCTTCGCAGTTATCCGAGATTGGCATCATGCTCTTGATGTTTGGTGTCGGATTGCACTTTTCTCCAAGTGAGCTGTTTTCAGTCAAGCGCGTGGCGGTTCCGGGCGCCTTGATCCAGATGAGCGTCACAACGTCAGTGGGGGCGGGCATCGCCTGGCTGTGGGGTTGGGGGGTTGCCTCTAGCCTTATTTTTGGCTTATGTCTGGCTTGCGCAAGCACAGTCGTTTTGCTGAAATCGCTCGAGGTGCGCGGTGAGCTCGACACCATGGGTGGTCGTATCGCTGTTGGTTGGCTTGTTGTGCAAGATTTGGTAACGGTGCTGGTGTTGGTGCTTCTGCCACCTTTTGCTGAAATAATTGGTGGCACAAAAAGTGCAACGAATGCCGCGGGTGTTGCGCCTGTGTCACTTTGGTGGACAGTTGGCAGCACGCTGCTTCTGGTTGGCGCCTTTGTGGTCTTGATGTTCGTTGTGGGCAAGCGTGTCTTGCCGTGGTTGCTCTGGCAAGTAGCTAAAACGGGATCTCGCGAACTCTTTACGCTTGCTGTCGTGACCACCGCCATTGGAATTGCCTTGGGTGCATCTGCTTTTTTCAATGTCTCGTTTGCGCTGGGTGCTTTCGTAGCTGGTACGGTGATGCGTGAATCTGAGTTTAGTCATCGAGCTGCGCAAGAGACGCTTCCCTTGCGTGATGCGTTCTCGGTTTTGTTCTTCGTATCGATCGGGATGACGGTGGATCCTGCAGTCTTTCTCGATCAGCCATGGCGCATACTTGTCGTTGTACTGGTGGTGATGTTTGTTAACTTTGCGAGCGCGGTCGTGATTGTTATCGCTAATCGCTATCCGTTGAGCACCGCGCTTTCGATCGGAGCAAGTCTTGGGCAGATAGGTGAGTTCTCTATCATTCTGGGCGGCTTAGCGTTAGGGCTAGGTGTCATTAAATCCGAGGTGATGAATCTCATATTGGCCGGCGTTTTGTTATCGATCACGTTCAACACCTTGTTGTTCAAGGCGGTCGAACCACTGCGACGTTGGGTGCTGAGCCGCTCAGCTGTTGCTAGACGACTCGATCAACGTCAGGATCCTACGGCCGCGTTACCGATGAGCACTGATCGTAAATACCTGGAGGGACAACTTGTTCTTGTGGGGTATGGGCGCGTGGGTAAACGGATTGCGCTTGCACTGACTGAACGTGGAATTCCCTACGTCATTGTCGAGCAAAGCCGAGAGCGCGTTGAAGAGTTGCGTGAACAAGGGTTCGCTGCCGTCTCGGGCAATTCCGGAGATCCTGAGGTATTGATTCAAGCGCACATTGCAAAGGCCGCGATGTTGGTGATCGCAACACCCGATACTGTGCATGTTAGACAAATGGTTGAGACGGCAAGATTACTGAATCCCACGATTGAAGTCATCGTACGCACGCACAGCGAAGATGAGTCGGAGTTGTTGACGGCAGACGGCTTAGGAAAAATATTTTTCGGTGAAGAAGAGTTAGCCAAAGGCATGGTGGACCATATCTTTGATCGTTTTGCACCAAAGGCGCACTGATAGGTTTTTTAAAAATACGTGGGACAACTCACGATCAGGAGACAACAATGCTTAAGAAAACGAGTGGTTTGTTAAGACGTGCCGTACAAGCCATGATTGGTGTCGGTGCGATGACTGCAGCGCTTGGGGTGAGTCATGCACAGTCACCCGCCGATAAGTACCCAGATCGTCCGATTCGAATCATTGTGACATTCCCTCCGGGCGGCTCGGTCGATGCGATTGCGCGCGCGGTTGGTCAGAAGATGCAAGAAAACTGGGGGCAACCCGTTCTCATTGAGAGCCGACCCGGTGCAAGCACTTTGATCGGCTCAACGGCCCTCGCCAAGTCCCCGCCAGATGGTTACACCTTGATTATCTCGGTCAGTAATCACACGACAAACCCTGCGATGCGCGCGACGATGCCTTACGACACCTTAAAGGACTTTCAGCCAATTAGTATGCTGGCTTTAGCGCCTATCGTTGTTGTTGCGAACCCAAAGTTTGCAGCGAACAATGTGAAAGATTTAATCGCATTGTCCAAAGCCGGTAACGTCAAGTTGGATTTTGGTTCTGCGGGAACTGGCTCGATGACGCACCTGACTGCCGAGATGCTTAAGCGTCAAGAAAATCTAAATATGACCCACATTCTTTACAAAGGCGGCACACCGGCCTTGATGGATGTTATTGCGGGACATATTCCGATGACCTTCGCGACCCTCGGTCAGGTCTTACCTCAATTACAAGCAGGTCAGGTTAAAGCCTTGGGGATTTCTTCTGCAACGCGATACCCCTCGATGCCAGATATCCCGACCTTTAAAGAGCAAGGTATTGATTTAGTGACGACGGAGTGGTTTGGGTTGATGGCGCCTGCTGGCACCCCTATGCCGATTGTGGCAAAACTTAACGCGGAAATGAAAAAGATTATGGCGAGCCCAGGCTTGGGTGACCGTTTGACGGCGATTCAGCTTGTGACGTCGACACCAGAAGAGCTTGATGCCCACATCCGTTCAGAACTGACGCGCTGGGCGCCGGTTATTAAGGACCTGGGCATCAAAGCTGATTAAGCAGCAGTATTAGTTGAGCTTAATGCCGGACTCTTTAATGATGCGACCCCAGTTGGCGTAGTCTTTTTTGACGAAGGCGTCGAAGCTTTGCACTGATCCCCCAGCAGAAGCTACACCCGCAGCTTTGAATCGTGCGATGACATCTGGGTCGGCCATTACGCGATTCAGTTCCTTATTGAGGGTTGCGACGACTGCAGGTGGTGTGCCAGCAGGGGCAAACAAGCCAGTCCAGATATTGAAGTCCATACCCTTTGCTACGGTCTCATTCAGCGTTGGGACGTCTGGGAATTCCGGCGATCTCTCACCACTGGTGACTGCGACGGCGAGCAGCTTGCCGCTCTTAGCATGCGGAGCCAAGGAAGCAAGCGTGCCTATGTAAACATCGACCTGGCCACCCATGACGTCTGTAATGGCTGGGCCAGCTCCCTTATAGGGCACCTGTAGCAGATTGATGTTTGCACGTTTCTTGAAATCTTCGCCAACTACGTGACCCAGTGTTCCCAGGCCTGCAGTACCCCAGCGTAAGCCTTCAGCCGACTTTCCTTTTCTCACGAGATCTTGCGGTGTCTTGAGGTCTGATTTTGGCGAGGTGCCAATGCCTGCAGGTGTAACGGAGACTTGGATCACAGGTGCAAAGCTCTTGACGCTGTCGTAGCTCATGTTGCTGTAGAGCCAAGGCCCTAGCATCATGTTGTCTGTCTGGCCCATGACAAGCGTGTATCCGTCTGCTGGCGCCTTCGATGCAAATTCAATCGCGAGGTTGCCGCCAGCACCTGGTTTGTTTTCTACGATAACTTGCCAGCCTGTTAGCTCGCCAAGCTTTGCGGCAACAATCCTTGAGACGAAGTCTGTGCCGCCCCCCGGAGGGAATGGGCACAAAATTTTGATGGGTTTGTCAGGAAAATTTTGAGCCGTGGCAGTCAGCGGCACAACCGCCAGGGACATGGCGACTACAAGAGCCGACTTAACTAAGCGATTCCAGACTTTCATGATGTTCTCCGATTTATTTTTGTAACAGAGTGGCCAATGCCACTAAACAAGCGTTTCATACGGTAGGTTAGGGGGTGAGATCTGTCAAGTTAGTGAAATCCTACCTGCCAGTGACCCCCCGACAGAAGGCGCTTTGGTCGCCACTGTTGATAAAGCCGCACTGAGAGGAGGCGTTACCCGCGATGGCCCTGCACATTGCAGCCTTGTCATTGTCATTGATGAAACCACACTGGCTTGGCTGACGGGCAGAGATGCCACGGCACAGCGCTTGCAGATCGTTATTGTTAATAAAGCCGCACTGACTCGGCTCAGATCCCGCAATAGCCCGGCAGAGGGCTTGCTGATCGCCATTGTTAATAAATCCACATTGGCTCACCCCACCGCCTGCCACTGCCCGGCACATGGCAGCTTGATCGCCGTTGTTGATGAAACCGCATTGACTTGTACTGCGTTGTGCGATTGCTCGGCACATGGCAGCATCATCACTATTATTAATGAAGCCACACTGACTGCTGTTTTGGGCGAAGGCCGCGTTACTCAATATCAGTAACAGGCCGAGCAGAATTTTCTTCATTTGGGTGTGTGCTTACGAAGAAAGGTACGTGCGTGTTCAACTGCAATTGGCACGCGATCTTTTGGCTCTTTCCAAGGATAGATGCTGACCTCTGAGTTAGGGGCCAAGTTCGCCACTTCCATTGCAACAGCGTAAGGGTGAGGGTCTGAGTCGTCGGGCATGACGAGTGTCGGTGTCTGACAGTTTTTGACAAAATCCCTGGACACACTAAATACAAAATCTGGATTAGCGCGATACATCTTCGTTAAAAATGCATCGACCATTTCCATTGTTAACTCTGGACGACCCGCGACAAGTTTGGGCCCCCAATTCGCCATGTTGTTGCTATGGAACCAGTCAGGGATCGATGCACGAAATCCGCTTGGTTGTGCATGCACGGCAGCGACAACACGACCCGGAGCTCGCTTGAGCATATTCCAGATAAACGGGCCACCAATACAAAAGCCCATCACTAAAAATTTATCAATGCCTAGATGGTCCATTAGGCCGAGGTGGTCGTCGGTGTAGGCATCCCAAGGGCGATCAACTTCCAGCGGACCTGTCGATTGTCCCGTGTTGGCATTCCGGCAGTCTAGTGTGATACAGCGGTACTCGTTCTTAAATTCCTCCATTGCATCGAAGGGCGATGAGGTGGTGAAGAATTTGATGGTTGAGTTCAATCCGCCACCGGGCAAAATCAAAAGTGGAAAGCCCGAGCCTCGCTCTTCATAATGAATACGGACGTTACCTTTGGTGTAGAACGGCATGGTGAATTGTCTCCGGGTACGGCAAATGTTTGTTATGGGTTGCGATGAGGCTTTGCGCTATTTTAGCGAAGCGCCAGATACCCGAATAATCTCAGCCCATCTGGCGGACTCAGCTACGATGAAGCTCTGGAATTCCTTTGGTGTGTTGGATACAGGGACCAAGCCCAAGCCGTTAAAGCGCGCTTGAACTTCGTCTGAACGTAGAGCTTTGATCAATGCGCTGTTTAGTTTGTTGACGATCGCCTCTGGTGTACCTGCGGCAACGACAACTCCGTACCAATTATTCACATCGTAATTCTTAACGCCGGCCTCACTTATCGTTGGAACATTAGGGAAGAGTGGATAGCGTTCCTTTGCAAGGATTGCGAGCGGCCGGATACGTCCGGCTTGAATGTGACCAATGCTGGCAGGTATCGTCATGAACTGCAATTGTGTGCGGCCGGCTACTAGATCCGCCAATGCGGGGGCCCCACCTTTGTAAGGCACGTGAGTAATTTGTGCGCCAGTGCGCATTTTGAATAGCTCGCCTGCGAGGTGGTCTGCCCCACCGTTTCCGGAAGAGCCGAAGAAAAGAGCCGTTGGATTCGCTTTGGCGTAGGCAACAAGCTCATCGACTGTTGTCGCCGGAATTGAGGGATGTACGCCCAAAATTTGCGGAGCCTGGGCTAGTAGCGTTACCGGTGCGAAGTCCTGCTGCGGCTTAAAGGGGAGGGAGTCATATAAAGATGGGTTGATCGCCATCGGTCCGGTATAGGCCAGTAGCATCGTGTAGCCATCTGGAGTGGACTTCGCCACATAATCCGTTCCAATGTTGCCGCCTGCGCCGGCCTTGTTCTCCACGACAACGGGTTGTCCGAGTATCGCTGTTAGCTCTTTAGATACCAGTCGCGCGGTTGTGTCGGTGGCGCCACCTGCGGCATAAGGAACGATAAATTTAATCGGCTTACTCGGAAACGCGTCTGACGCATGCGCGATGTTCAAGGATGCCACGACTGCCGTGACGATTCCTGTCGCGAATGTTGTGAACGAGTGTGCAGAAAATCGCTTCATGATTGCCCCCTCTACTTTGTTTAGTTTTTCTTTTCAGCGACCAACTGAATTTCAATCAGAAAGCCATAGTGCAATTCTGGCACGGGAACAACTGCACGTGCAGGTTTATGGTCCCCCATGATTTCTGCATAGATTGCGTTGAACTCTGGCCAGCGCTCGACACCTACAAGGTAGGCGGTGCACTGAACAACGTCACTTAGTTCACAGCCTGCTGCGTTCAGAATATTGCTGCACTGCGCAAAGCTGGCGCGAACTTGCCGCTCGAACGAGTCTTGCTCACCTCCAGAGGGTTTGCCTGGCAGTACGCCTGAGACGAATACCAGCCCGGCTGCCTCGACGGCTTGGCTATAGTGACCCGCAGGGGCGGGGACTTTTGGAGATTGAATGAATTTCATGGCGAGCGCTTGTTCCGTGTGAGATTTGTCGCATAATCTGAAGCAACAGATTGGCTCACTTGTAGCAGAGTTTTTAATTCAAACCAATAGCTTGATAGGAAACAGAATGACTATTTTCAATGGCCGGATACTTCGTAGTTTGTTCTGTGTGTCTGCGTTCGCACTTGGCGTCGATACGTCAAGCGCCCAGCCATATCCAGAGCAACAGCAAGGAGTATGGATCGCAAAGAATTTTCAATTCCACACGGGTGAGGTCTTCCCGGAGCTCAAGCTCGGCTACACCACGCTTGGCAAACCTACAGGGATCCCCGTGCTGGTGTTGCATGGCACGGCTGGTACCGGTACTGGAATGATCACGAATAAGAATTTCTCAGGTGAGTTGTTCGGCCCCGGGCAGCCGCTGGATGCAAACAAGTACTACATCATCTTGCCTGACGCGATTGGAATGGGGAAGTCGAGTAAGCCTTCAGATGGACTGCGCGCCAAGTTTCCTAAGTACAACTATGACGACATGGTGAGTGCGCAGTATCGCTTGGTTACTGAGGGACTTGGTGTGAAGCACTTACGCCTAGTCATCGGGAACTCCATGGGCGGTATGCAGACATGGTTGTGGGGAATCAAGTATCCAGACTTTATGGATACGTTAGTGCCCATGGCGGCAACACCGTCTGCAATGTCTGGTCGTAACTGGATGATGCGCAGACTCATCATTGACATGATTCGTCGTGATCCGGAATGGATGGATGGCAACTACACCACGCAGCCCAAGAGCCTGCAGTTCGCATCAGTATTTTTTAATGTGGGGACAAGCGGAGGTGACCAAGGTTTGTATCGCCTGGCTCCGTCCCGCAAACAAGCTGACGAGGTGCTCGACAAACGCTTAACCGC
>CAIYWO010000207.1 GCA_903929925.1 uncultured beta proteobacterium
GATGATCGATGCCATGCCGGACGCAAAGGTGTTGCTGGGGGATCGTGGCTATGACGCAAACTGGTTCCGCAATGCCCTGACAGCACGCGGCATAGAGCCCTGCATTCCCTCAAAGGCAAACCGCAAGATACAAATCTCGTACGACCGCAGTCTCTATCGAAAGCGCCACAAAATCGAGAACATGTTTGGCCGCCTCAAGGACTGGAGGCGCATCCACACCCGCTACGACAGATGCGCGCACACCTTCATGTCCGCTATCTGCATCGCAGCAACTGTGATCTTCTGGCTCTAAACAATGAGTCCTGAGCCTAGCGCATTGGCGACTTCGATAAGCTTTCTCATGATAGCGACAATTGCGACTTTGGCAGGTTTTCCAGCGGCACGCATTTGCTCGTATTTTGCTTTGAGATCTGGATTCCAGCGCATCGCGGCCAATGCAGGCATGTAGAGTGCATCCCTCAGAGGCTTGCGTCCGCTGCCGATGAACGATTTGCCCTGCCATTGTCCAGACTTGCGCGTTATAGGTGCGAGGCCTGCCAAGCTGGCCGCTTGTTTGCGATCAAGTGTTCCGAGTTCGGGCATCAGCGTCAACATTGCCGCGGCAGAGACAGCGCCAACACCGGGCATGGAACACAAAATATCACACGTACGTGCGGTACTTTCGCGCGCCTCAATCAGCTTAACTATTTCGACGTCCAACTCGGCGATCTGTTGTTCCACTAGTTTGAGCCGTGCTTTTGTTTGGCGCTTCAGGACTGATAAATCCTGGGTAACGGCACGGTTGCGCAATCTAGTGCGATCCTTGACCAAACCGGCCCGTGCAACATGCAAGTCTCTAAGGTCGCGTGTTTCCTTAGATTGCGGTACTTGAGGTTCAAGATTGAAGGCGGCACCCATAAGCGCCAACATCCGAGCATCGACTGCATCAGTCTTTGCCCTCGTGCCATGCGCCTCAGCAAACCGCCGTGCCTGCAAAGGGTTGACCTTGACCAGCGGCAAAGTCGTTCCAAGCGCAACTTCAAAGGCTTTATGGTACGCACCCGTCGGCTCGAACACCACCCGCGCCACGGGCACCTTGCCCAACCATCTGATTAAAGCGCGAAAGCCCGCGACGGAATTATCGAACCGTTTTGCCATCTTGTCTTCCAGTCGGAACACATCCAGATGGGATTTTGAAATGTCCACGCCAATGTTATGATCAGTCATCTTCTCCGTGTCCTATGCTTGTCATGCGTGACTTGTCACACGCGTATCCGTTCAGGCCCTTGGGGAAGACGGCGGATGATCAAACTCTGGAGCGGTCCATCACGACCCTGCCATTTACGATCCAACCGCCGCCACTACCCGCCATTAATGGAGTGGCGGGTAGTGGCTCCGTTATACCTCAGGAGCCATACTCAGCATAAGACAAGCCATTGCGTTGCGTGATGCTGCGCCTCCTCGATTGTTTCGATGATATATTGATCGAGCCATTCATGCCTAACGGTTCGATTATAGCGTTCGATATAAGCATTCTGTTGCGGCTTGCCCGGTTGGATATGCTGGATCGTGATGTTGCGGCTCTTGGCCCATTCCAAAAGCTTGTTACTGACGTATTCAGGGCCGTTGTCGACCCGAATGCTTGCTGGC
>CAIYWO010000208.1 GCA_903929925.1 uncultured beta proteobacterium
ACGGACGACGATAAGCGCGGCCGAGATCTTGTCGTAGGCTGGATGAAAGAATTGGGCATGACAGTAACGGTCGATCCGATCGGTAATATTTTTGGTGTCCGTGCCGGTTCAAGTCCGGGCCTAGCTCCTGTGATGACCGGCTCACACATTGATACGGTTCGCACGGGCGGGGATTATGACGGCAACTATGGTGTGCTTGCAGGCCTTGAGGTCGTCGCAACGCTCAACGACGCAAAACAAGCAACACAACGCTCACTCGTGGTTGGTATTTTTACAAACGAAGAAGGCGCACGCTTTGCACCCGACATGCTGGGATCACTTGTTTATGTGGGAGGCATGCCACTTGAGGAAGCACTCGCAATCAAGGCCATTGACGGCGCGCGCCTGGGTGACGAATTGGTACGAATCGGCTACGACGGCAAAGCGGAACTCGGGGCACACAAACCGCAGGCCTTTGTCGAGTTGCATATCGAACAAGGCCCAATCCTTGACATCGAGAGCGTAAAGATTGGCGCCGTTGAAAATCTTCAAGGTATTTCGTGGCAAGAACTCACAATCGTGGGTCAGTCTAACCACGCAGGCACAACGCCAATGTATCTGCGTCACGACGCCGGCTACGCCGCTAGTGCGATCGCAACCTTCGTGCGTGACCTCACGCGCAAGATGGGTGGGCATCAGGTTGGAACGGTCGGAAAAATAGACCTGATACCGAACCTGATCAACGTGATCGCCGCAAGAGCCACAATGACTGTTGATCTTCGCAACACGGACGAAAACTTACTCAAAGAAGCTGAGCTCGCCTTCAGCACCTACCTTAAGGAACTTGAACAGTCTGAAGGCGTCACCATCACCGCACGTCGCCTAGCGCGCTTTGAACCTGTTTCATTTGACGCAGCGTTAACTGATCGCATTGCACATCATGCCCAAGCACTCGGGCTCAGCCAACGCCGCATGACCTCAGGCGCGGGGCACGATGCACAAATGCTTGCGCGTATATGCCCGACGTCAATGATTTTCGTGCCAAGCGTGGGTGGCATTAGCCACAACCCGGCGGAACATACAGAACCGGCAGATCTGATCGCTGGCGCGAACGTGTTGCTCGCGACCCTTACTGAACTCGCAAACTAGGAAATATTCAAATGACCCGCATTGTTACCGTTGGCGCTGCACAACTAGGCCCAATTCAACGCGCACACTCGCGCAAAGAAGTGGTTGCGCGTTTATTGTCACTGCTCGAGCAAGGGGCGCGTCACGGCTGCGATCTGGTTGTGTTTCCGGAGCTTGCGCTCACGACTTTTTTCCCAAGATGGTATTTTGATTCTCAAGCCGAAATCGACAGTTTCTTTGAAGCGCAGATGCCTGGGCCAGAGACACAAGTATTGTTCGACGCAGCACGCAAACTTAAAGTCGGTTTTTACCTAGGCTACGCCGAGCTGACCCAAGAAGAGGGCCGCACACGCCGCTTCAACACGTCCATCTTGGTCGATCAAACTGGCACCATCGTGGGCAAATACCGCAAGGTCCATTTGCCGGGCCATGCTGAACACGAACCCTGGCGTCAGTTCCAACATCTAGAAAAACGTTACTTTGAAACTGGTAATTTGGGGTTCCCAGTTTTTCGTGCGTTTGGCGGGATCATCGGCATGGCGGTCTGCAACGATCGCCGCTGGCCAGAGACCTATCGAGTGATGGGTCTGCAAGGCGTCGAAATGATTTTGATCGGCTACAACACACCCGTGCACAACCCCCCTGCCCCTGAACATGACAACCTGTCCCACTTCCATAATGAACTCGTCATGCAGGCTGGCGCCTACCAGAACGGTACGTGGGTTATCGGTGTCGGCAAAGGTGGGCGCGAAGAAGGTGTCGATCAAATCGGTAATTCGATCATTGCTGCGCCCTCCGGAGAAATTGTCGGAGCCTGTAGCACCTTGGGCGATGAGCTCGCTATCGCGCGCTGCGATCTTGACCTAACGCTCTCATACAAAAATTCAGTGTTCAATTTCGCCAAGCATCGCGAACCCCACGCTTACGGAATGATCGTTGAGCGTAAGGGCGCAATCATCAGTGTCTAGTCCCCTAGCCGCTTTCGAACGCGCTCATTTGCGCGTGATCGAGCGTAATTGGCTGTCGGCAAATCAGATCATTTTTTACGACTCTGAGCATGCTGGCAGTGTCGTCGATACGGGCTATATCAAACACCAAGACATGACGGTGGCGTTAGTCCGTGAAGCGTTGGCTGGACGACATTTGACGCGGATTCTGAATACACATCTTCACTCAGACCATTGTGGGGGTAACGCACTATTAATCAGATCATTCGGTGCAGAACTGCTCTTACCTAGCGCGTCGTTCGATGCTGCGAAACATTGGACACCTCTCGAAGCTGAATTTGCCTCAGTTGCCCAACGGTGTGAGCGCTTCACCCCCACAGCCAAGCTGAACCCAGGAACTGTGATTTCACTCGGTGCACGCGATTGGGAAATTCATGCCGCACCCGGGCATGATCCGAACTCCATCATCCTTTTCGAACCTATCGAAAGAATTCTGATTTCTGCTGATGCACTTTGGGAAAACGGCTTTGGCATTATCTTCCCTGAGATCGACGGGCAAAGTGGCTTTACTGAACAGCAATCCATTTTGGATCGCATAGAGGAGTTAGCGCCCCGCATCGTGATTCCCGGTCACGGTAAAATATTCACCGATGTCAATGCCGCCCTCGAACGCGCCAGAACACGCTTGACCGCACTACGTGCCGAACCAATCAAGCATGCACGCCATAGTCTGAAAGCACTGATACAGTTTTTAATGTTGGAGCTAGAATCAACGACACGCGATAGCTTAGCCCTTCACGTTCAGGACGCTAAACTCTTTCATAATATGTGTGCCTTGATGCAAATGCCACAATTACAAGCTGTGAACTGGGCAATCGATAGCCTAGTCGCTGGAGGACATTTGACTGAACGCGATGGCCGTATTGCCTTGGCTTAATCCATCGTTGATCAGACAAACCACTCAGCTGTAGTCCCGCGCATCCTCAATAAGTTTCCCGTCGTCAGCCAGCGACCCAGGCGCTACAAACTGGACATCCGCTCTCAAACGTGTCAAATCACGCACAGCATCGGCGATGCGCAGCTCAAGACCATCAACCGACGCGCCACCAGCGAGTTCACAGTAGACATTCATTTTGTCCTCACCAATTCGACCTGTCAGAACAAGACGGACTTTCTTAATCTCTGGAAAGCGACTGGCAATCTGAGAAAGCTGCCCGGGATGCACAAACATCCCTCGTACCTTTGTCGTTTGATCAGCACGGCCCAACCAACCTTTAATCCTGACATTAGTTCGACCACACGAGGCAGGAACACTCAGTGAATTAAGGTGAAACGCAGACAGATCCCCTGTCGCAAAACGTATCATTGGATACTCTGCACCAAAATGCGTGACGACTACCTCACCCGTCTCCCCGAACGGCATAGGCTTTGAGCCACCGGGTTCGACAATCTCGACGATCACCTCTTCATCCACAATCAGACCCTCTGCTGGGTCTTGTCCTTCGTAGGCAATCACGCCGAGCTCGGCGGTCGCGTAAGCTTGGCTGACCTTGATCTGATGCTCAGCGAACCACCCACGCAGCGAGGGTGTTAACGCCTCACCGGAGACTAGCGCTTTGCGAACGATTGCATTGGGCGCGCCTTGCTCAAGACATTTTTCGATAAGTATCTTAAGAAATGACGGTGTACCAACATAACCGCTTGGCCTGATTTGCAACATTGCCTGAACTTGCTGTTCGGTTTGCCCTACACCTCCCGGGAAAACCGTACAACCGATCTCATGCAAGCCTCCCTCTAGTATCCAAGCGCCTGGGGTCGAGTGATAGGCGAAACCGTTATGTACGATATCACCCGCTTCAAAACCTGCAGCACGTAAGGCGCGAGCCGAACGAAAGTAGTCCGTCCGCAAGCCTTGAGGTTCATAAATTGGACCGGGCGATTGAAAAATCCGGCGAATCTGATTAACAGGAACAGCCAATAGCCCTCCGAGTGGGGGGCTCGCTGCTTGAATTTTAAGTAAGTCTGCTTTGCGAAGCACAGGAAGCTCTGAGAGCGCTTGCAAACTATCAATTTGACCCTCTTGAATATCCGCGAGTGACGTAGCGTAGTAAGGCGCGTTTTTCTTTGCGTGCATCACCGCACGTTGTAAGGCGTGCACCAAGTCAGCATCGCGTTGCTTCTGCGGACGTAGCTCTAACGGAGTGAGAATCGTAGTCACGCGAATTAACCTTACATTTAAATACAAAGAGGGAATTTATATCAATAATATTAGCGAACAATACGCTTATGCGAGCCAGCGCTTTCGACGCTTATAGCTTTTTACTTCCTTGAAAGACTTGCGCTCTCCAGCACCCATGCCTAGGTAGAACTCTTTGACATCCTCGTTGTTACGCAGGTCTGCGGCAGCGCCGTCCATCACGATTCGCCCACTCTCCATGATGTAGCCGTAATCAGCGTACTGCAGCGCCATATTCGTATTTTGCTCAGCCACTAGGAACGTGACGCCTTCCTTCTGATTCAGGTCCTTAATAATCTCAAACACTTCCTCAACGATTTGAGGTGCTAATCCCATGGAGGGCTCATCGAGCAGCAAGACGTTCGGGTTTGACATGAGCGCTCGACCAATTGCACACATCTGCTGTTCGCCACCCGAGGTGTAAGCAGCTTGGGACGTCCGGCGTGTCTTTAGTCTTGGGAAGTACGCGTAAACCTTCTCCAAGTTTGCGTTAATGTCCGCTTGATTATTTAAGATATAGGCACCAGCCAACAAATTTTCTTCAATCGTCAAATGAGCAAAGCAGTGCCGTCCCTCCATGACCTGAACGACTCCGCGTTTCACGAGGTCAGCAGGTGTCAGGTTTTCAATGCGCTCTCCCCTCAGGGCGATCGAGCCTTTCGTGACCTCTCCTCGCTCAGCGCGCAGCAGATTGGAGATCGCCCGCAGGGTCGTGGTCTTCCCGGCACCATTACCCCCTAACAGAGCAACAATTTGCCCTTGGGGGACTTGTAATGACACACCCTTGAGCACGAGGATTACGTGGTTATAGATAACCTCGATGCCGTTTACATTCAAAACGATTGAGGAACTATTCATAGACAGCATCTCTTGATGGAGTGTGGGAATCTATACCCGCTGGCCGAGGTGACGGCCAGCGGGAACCAGCTTTAGGGCTGGCAGTCCTCTTTAGCGCGACGGGCCATCTTCTTTTCAGCGGCATACTTCTCAGCCGAAGCTTTAACCATCGGGTCAATCAGGCTCTTATCAGCCTGAAGCCAGTCAGACGCCCACACAAATTTAGCGCCGTCCCAAGTGTGGACTCGAGCCCATGCAGAACCCATATGGTCGCTACAAGTGGTGGCTACCGGACGCATCACACCTTTGAAGCCCAGCGCATCCAAATCGGCCTGCGTCAGTTTCAGGTTTTCATATCCCCAACGGGCCTGCTCCGGCGTGACAGGCTTACCCTTTCCAAACTTCACCTGTGCTGCACGAGCACCCTCTGTCGCTAGCATGGCGCCCACTACTCCACGCATATAAAGCACCTGTCCAACTTCGTTACGTGGTCCGGTCCCTTGTCCTTTGTCATGTACCGAAGAAAGAATTTGCTTAACGACATCGGATTGGGGTTCTGCGCCATGCTGCATCATGACTGCGCTATAACCTTTCGCCGCAGCACCAACGTCCCTTAAGTCGGGCTCAGCACCAGACCACCAGGTTCCAAACATCTTCTCGCGAGGGTATCCCACCGCAATCGCCTCACGGATAGCCGTAGGAGTCATTACGCCCCAAGTTTGTAGAACGACATAATCGGGTCGTTGTTGACGCACCTGCAGCCAAATCGCTTTTTGCTCAACGCCAGGGGCAGGGATTGGTAGCAGCTGAAGCTGGAAACCGTGTTTTTTAGCGCGCTCTTCCATGATAGGCAAAAGCTCTTTACCGAAAGGACTATCGTGATAGGCCACTGCAATTTTTTTGCCTTTCAACTTATCCCAACCGCCTTCCTTGTTGGCAATGTGCTGCAGCACAGTGTCACCGGCCACCCAGTAATGTCCGATCAGTGGGAAGTTCCATTTGAAGATATCTCCATCAGCCGAATCACTGCGGCCGTAGCCAGAGGTAATCATTGGAATCTTGTCAGCAGGAATCTTCTCAGTCAACGCAAAGGTAATGCCGGTTGACAAGGGCTGGAATACAGTCGCGCCGCCATGCTTACCCTTCAAGCGCTCATAACACTCGACACCTCGATCCGTAGCATAAGCCGTTTCACACTCTTCAACGAGAGTCATCACGCCATTGATACCCCCACGCGCATTCACGAGCTTCATGTAATCTGCGTACCCATTTGCAAACGGCGTAGCATTGGGTGCAACTGGACCAGTGCGGCCGGTCAAGCTAGGAAAAAACTGAACCTTTTCCTGCGCCGTTGCTACTGACGAGCTCAACACTCCGGTCAACGCCGCGCTTGCTAGGGCGAGTCCTAAAGTAATCTGTCGTAATTTCATGGATTGTCTCCTGTCGTATTAAACACCGGCTAAAAAAACGAACGCCCTAGCTCTCTGGGTGTCTTCAGAGTACTGAGGTAAAAAAATCAATGGGGAAACGGCCACAAACGTAGCTTCTGTTTTCCGATACTCCAAAGCTTGGCTAACCCGTGGGGTTCGGCGATAAGGAACCAAACGATCAATGCGCCGAAGATCATGAACTCAGCATGTGAAATCATTGCGGTAGATACTGTGGCCCCCACAAGACTGCCAACCCAGGGCAGGGCCTGATTTAGAAATATAGGCAGAACAACAATAAAGGCCGCACCAAAAAAACTACCCATGATCGAGCCCATCCCTCCGATGATCACCATGAAGAGCAACTGAAAGGATCGATCAATCGAAAATGCGGCAGGCTCCCATGAACCCAAGTGCACAAACGCCCATAAGGCGCCAGCCACCCCGATGATGAACGAACTGACCGCAAACGCGCTGAGCTTTGCGTACATGGGTCGGATACCGATGACTGCAGCCGCTACGTCCATATCGCGAATCGCCATCCATTCACGACCAATTGCGCCACGCACCAAATTTTTGGCAAGGAGTGCGAACGTGACGGTGAAGGTTAGGCAAAACAGATATTTCTCAACGGGTGAGTCAATTACCCAACCAAACACGCTAAGGTTAGAAACCGCTACCGAGCCCGATGAGCTGCTATTGGTAAACCAGCTAATTCGAGAAAATGCCCAATCGCAAAAAAACTGTGCTGCAAGCGTGGCGACTGCTAGATAGAGCCCCTTGACACGCAGGCTCGGAATACCAAACACAATCCCAACTAGCATCGCGAAGAAGCCACCGAAGAGTAAAGATAAAACTAACGGCATATCCTCAATACGGACCGAAACGTTGTAGGCCATATAAGCGCCCACAGCCATGAAAGCGCCAGAGCCTAAGGAAATCTGGCCACAGTAACCAACTAAGATATTTACACCGATGGCTGCAAGAGACAAGATAACAAACGGAATCAAGATTGCTCGAAAAAGATAGCCATCAGCAATAAATGGCACACCGATAAATGCGAATGCAACCAGCGCTATGACCGCCCAACGATCTTGCGCAATAGGAAAAATCTGTTGATCAGCTCGGTAAGCAATCTTGAACTGGCCATTTTCTCTGTAGAACATGCTTGTCTCCTAGACCCGGTCAATAATCTTTTCACCGAACAAACCTTGCGGTCTGAACAGCAGGAACACAAGCGCTAAAACGTAAGCGAACCAGATTTCAATACCACCACCCACTAACGGCCCCAGATAAACCTCTGAGAGCTTTTCGCCAACACCAATAATCAAACCACCGATAATTGCTCCTGGCACTGATGTCAATCCACCCAAGATAATGACTGGTAAGGCCTTGAGCGCAACAGTCGTCAAAGAAAACTGCACGCCGATCTTAGATCCCCAGATGATCCCGGCGACTAATGCAGTGATCCCAGCAACAAACCAAACAATGACCCACATCCGGTTCAAAGGGATGCCGATTGATTGCGCGGCCTGATGATCATCCGCAACAGCTCGCAACGCGCGACCGGTTGTGGTTTTCTGAAAAAACAGCGACAACACAGCTACGAGCGTTGCTGCGATTAACGCAGCGATCAAATCTTCTTGATTAACTAGCAAGCCACCTTGAAACACGTTGTCCAACACAAATATTGGCTCCTTAGGCATCCCCACATTAATCCGATAGACCGCACTACCAAAAACCGTTTGACCGAAGCCATCAAGAAAGTAAGTGATACCGAGTGTCGCCATTAACAGTGTCACAGGCTCCTGATTCACCAAATGACGTAATACCAAGCGCTCCACGACCCACGCAAAAACAAACATACACAGTGCGGCTAGGGCGAAGGCGATCACGTTAGCGAGAAGCAGACTTTCAAAGCCTAACCAGTTTGGCACCCACTCTGAAAACCGAGCCATCGCCAGCGCGGCAAACAGCACCATTGCACCTTGAGCAAAGTTAAAAACACCCGAGGCTTTAAAAATCAGCACGAATCCGAGAGCCACTACTGAATAGAGCACTCCAGCCATTAGGCCACCGAGCAAGGTCTCCAGGAAAAAAGCCATCTATATCTCCGTGTTCAATGCGATGTGCCTAGATAGGCCTGAATCACCTCAGCGTTGGCACGCACCTCATCGGGCGTACCATCACCAATCTTCTTGCCGTAGTCCAGCACCACAACACGATCACTAATATCCATCACCACACCCATATCGTGCTCAATCAGAACGATCGTTGTGCCGAACTCATCTGTTACGTCCATGATAAAGCGACACATGTCTTGCTTTTCCTCGACGTTCATACCGGCCATCGGCTCATCGAGCAGTAAAACCTGAGGCTCCATTGCAAGCGCCCTCGCCAGATCAACACGCTTTTGTAGCCCGTAGGGAAGCTGACCGACAGCAATCTTTCTGTAAGCCTGGATCTCTAAGAAATCGATGATGCGCTCAACTTTTTCACGATTCACAATTTCTTCTCGCTCTGCCGGGCCCAAGCGAAGCGCTTGCAACAAAATATTGCTTCGAATATACAAATTACGCCCGGTCATAATATTGTCGATCACACTCATGCCCTTGAAGAGAGCCAAGTTTTGAAAAGTACGCGCAATGCCCATTTCAGCAACTTGGCGACTATTCATGTGACTGAAGGTCTGACCACGAAAAGTGATGGAACCCGCCTGTGGCGTGTACACCCCATTGATGCAGTTCAGCATCGAGCTCTTACCTGCACCGTTTGGACCGATAATCGCCCTGATCTCATGCTCTTTGACATTGAATGAAATATTCGTCAGCGCATTCACTCCGCCAAAACGTAAGCTGATGTTTTCAACATCCAAGATGACATCGCCGATTTGCCGATTTGCCATGTACGATCCTTGTTCTCTTAATCAGGCTTTTCGGACTTCGAACGTGGGAGCTTCGTGAATCTTTAACGTCGCCGAGACCTTGCCCTCCCGTCCGTCTTCAAAGCGCACTTGTGTCTCAATGAACTGCTCAGACAATCCACCGTAGATCGCACTGACCAATGGGGCATATTTACTTTCAACAAATCCGCGTCTGACTTTGCGAGTCCGGGTCAACTCATCATCATCCGGATCAAGTTCTTTATGCAGCACCAAAAACTTAGAGACCTGTGCGTGTCCCAGCATCGACTCACGAGACAACTCTTCGTTCATCTTTTCAATACAGCCTCGAATTAGTTCCGCCACAGAAGCGTTACCCGCCAAATCAACATAGCCTGCATATGAAATGTTGCGCCGCTCTGCCCAATTACCAACAGCCTCAAGATCAATATTCACAAAGGCACTAATAGTTTCGCGACCCGAACCAAAAACGACGGCCTCTTTAATAAAACTAAAGAACTTGAGCTTGTTTTCAATGTATTTGGGCGCAAAGACTTTTCCGTTCGCAAGGGTGGATACGTCTTTGGCTCGATCGATAATGCGCAGATCGCCGTCGCTGTCCACAACACCCGCATCGCCCGTACGGAAGTAACCGTCTGCGTCAAATGCGTCCTTGGTCGCCGCTTCGTTTTTATAATAGTGGTCCATCATCGACACGCCGCGCACTAAGACCTCGCTATTGTCTCCGATGCGAACCTCAACTCCGGGTGATGGCTTACCAACCGAGTCATACTTAACTTGACCGTCTCGTTGGATACACACATAAGCGCAGGTTTCCGTCTGCCCATAGAGCTGCTTCAAGTTCACACCGATCGAGCGATAGAACCTAAAGAGATCTGGACCAATTGCTTCACCCGCCGTGTAGGCCACGCGGATGTTGCTCATGCCCAAGGTATTGCGCAATGGCCCATAAACAAAAGCATTACCCAACGTATACAAAATACGCTGTCCGAGTGAAACTGCCTTGCCATCTAAAAGATCTGCACCACAATTCTGCGCAACACCCATGAAGTAATCAAACATTTTGCGCTTGATACGACCCGCGTCCTCCATGCGAATCGTGACAGAGGTCAATAGCCCTTCGTACACGCGTGGTGGAGCAAAATAATAAGTAGGTCCGATTTCTTTCATGTCGGTGCTGAGAGTCTCGCGTGACTCAGGGCAATTAACGGTGAACCCAGACGACAAACACTGCGCCATCGAAAAAAGGAAATCACCCACCCACGCCATGGGCAAATATGCCATCACACTATCCGTAGGACTCAGCGCATCAACCTCACAAGCTCCCCGCCCTGCACCGATCATCGAAGCATGGGTTTGACATACCCCCTTCGGCTTACCTGTCGTACCAGACGTGTACAGAATGACGCTGACATCGCTAGACTTGCCAAGAGCTACTTGTGCATCAAAAAAATCAGAATTTGCTTGATTGAATGCACGACCTTGCTCAATCAAATCTTCAATGAAGCACAGACGTGCATCCTCGTAGCCTCGCATTCCGCGAGGGTCGATATAAAAAATATGGCGTAGCGTGGGAGTCTGGTCTGCTAACTCAAGCAACTTATCTACTTGTTCTTGGTCTTCAGCAAAAGCAAAACCAATTTCTGCATCTTGCAAGACGTAAGTCATTTCAGTCGCAACGGCATCTTGATACAACGGGACCGGCGTCCCACCAAGCGCATGCGCGGCTAACATTGCTTGGTACAGGCGCGGGCGGTTGTCCCCGATAATTCCGAGAGTCATTCCACGCGTGAAACCCTTGCTCGCCAGTCCGCAGGCGAGTTCGCGTACTTTAATCGCAGCCTCCGACCACGACTCGGTTTGCCAAATGCCTAAGTATTTCTCACGATAGGCGGGATGCGCAGGCCGCAGACGCGCGTGCTCTAGCAGCAAACGAGGGAACGTTACGTTGTTCAACAAACTATCGCCACTTTCTAACTGAGTAGACATTCGCAAATAACCTCTAACCCGGTGCGCTCTCACTTCAATGAGAGTGAGTACGCATTGAAACGGGTTCAGCTTGCGTGAGTCTTACGTAAGACGAGACTAAGGGATAACAAGGAGACGAATGCTGCCGCGCAACAAAAACGCCTGCACATAGGCAGGCGTTTGAACTCGTCCAACGTTCCGAGACCTAATACACGCCTCAGTTAGACAAGCCTCTTGCGACGAGCCATTTCTGGATGATGCTAGCCACCTCATCAGAGTTTTTATCCATCATCAGCATATGACTGTTGCCCTTAATCCCTGATTTGGACAAATCGATAATATCCCCCTTGCCGCCCGCTTTATTCAAGGCAGCACGGAAGGTCTCTTGGCGCTTATAGATATTCTGCCAAAAAGGCATCGTATCTAAATAATCGCCCCAAACCCAAAGTGTTGGAATATCTTTTAACGGACTGATATCCACCTTGGTTTCGTCTGGAGCACCGCTCGGTTCAACCAAAATCAAACCTTTAACGAGGGTTGGGTTGTTCAATGCTGCCGTCAGACCAAAGTTACCGCCTTGACTGTGAACCATGATGACACAAGGGCAGGCCTTTTTAACAAATGCGTCGTAGGCTTTATGCGTAGCAGGATCGTTCGTCACCCAACGAGGAATGCCTTGTTTGGTGAACTGATCAAATGCTTCCAAAGGAAACTGAGTACCTTCCAATGGCTGCCGATTTGCTGGATTGGTGTCATAACTTTTACCGAAGCGGAATAACTCCCAAGCTTCCTTCTTGGTGCGAAACATCGGTTCGCCCTTAAAGATCTCCGGGTACTTCGCCCAAGACGCA
>CAIYWO010000209.1 GCA_903929925.1 uncultured beta proteobacterium
GACATCTTGAAATCAGGAACCGGCAAGATTGTTGTGCCGACCGCCTTGCCGGGGCAGAAGTTTTTGCCGGCGATCACTTCTGTGGAACGTTGAACGCTGATCCACAAAGCGTCGTCCAATGCGCTGCTGCGGCGTCGAAAGTTCGTATTTCGAAGCCCAACGAAGGTTACTTGACATTGTGCGAGGTCACGGTATCCGGGACCATGCTTCAAGGGCAGCTTGAACCCGCCCGAGAATACGAATTTCTGTTCTACGGTTGCCCACGGGGCAGCCTCGCAAGCTCTTGGGAAGAAATGGGCGCCCTTACTCTCGCCGAGTGCGCAGCGAAATGCGATGGAAACGCTGCGTGCACCGTTATCGAGGTGAACGGCTGCTTGCGCGCACCCGCACTGTGCGGTGGCTTATGTTACCACTTCTTTGGTTCGGGCGACCAGATCCGGAATGGCAACTGCGACACGAGCGGCGACCAGCTCGCATTCAGGAAACCGAGGGCCACTCCAGCCAGCGCTACCGCCGCACCGGCTGCAGATTTCCGTGGTGATGGTACCCCGGCGATCGATAACGTCCTTGTAGTCACGATGGATCCGGGAGATTACGTGCGGGTAACTGGGATTCCGCGCCAGACGGGCCCGACGATCAACTTTTTCGACTTGTCCGGCAATATCATCTGCCATTGGAACTCGAGGTTGCAGGTCAGCACGTCCCCACTGCGCCATTCGGCCTCCGTAAGTCGCAGTAGCCTGCGCGCGATACAAGCTGACGAGAAAGACTGTCCGGAAGCCGGCACCGTGTGACGTTGATCATGGCGTGCAGGAGGGTGTCGTCGTGCGGAATGCTATGTACCAAGGTGCATGGGGTACTGAGGAGCGCAAAGGCGGGATGCCTTTCCGACAAAATGTTGCATTCGAGCTCATTCTAGTGCGGACAGATCGTGGGTGGGCGGTGACCATCGACGGCAGACGAGCCGAGGCATTCGACTTCGTGCAACGAGTGCCAGGCGAGGTCGCAAAGGTCGCGCTGTTTGGCGACGGCACTATGTTTTTCCACCCGAGACCGCGCGTGTTTCGCTCCTGTGCCGATGTGCATCTGGCACAGCCGCAAACATCGAGCGGCCCTCAGATAGTCGCAGTGAGCCCAACCGTTACCCGACGGCTCTTCTGTGACATGGATGCAGACGGTGGCGGCTGGACACTCGTTGCTGTCGTGACTAGCGACTCTAAGTCGGACTGTGACAAGTATCCGGTAAACGGGCAGAATGTTGAGCTGTTGGCGAACAGGGCGAAGGATTGGGCTTCTCTCAGCAAGTCCGAAATGGACTACCTTTGGAATCAGATGGACGAGCCAGTCATGAAGATCGAATCCTTCGGTAGCGTCAGCATCACTCACTACATTCAACGAAAGGCGAATTTGTCGTCGTTCAGCGCCTTTCATGCAATACGGGATGTCCGGGAGTGGGGGGAGTGCGCTTCAGCGTACTCGATCGCAGCGAGCAACCAAGGCCAGTTTTATGACTCTGTCAATCATCGGGTCAGCCACGATGGAGCTTGCATGAAGCACTTTGAAGACAACGAGGCTCGCTGCAACGGGCAGAGGTTTACCGTGTCTCGCCATGGTGTGACCGGCGATCACAAAGGCGGCTGCGAATGGTTGTACACTTTCGAGGCCAGCTGCCAAGCCCAGACTGCGTCATATTGCTTCGGAACGTGTCATAACGATAATGGGTATGGTACGCGCAGCGAGCAATCCCCTAATGCTGGAGTAACGACATGGATCTGGCTCAAAGGCGCTGGCACCCGGTGCTCCGATACCATCAGCATGAGTAATTCAGAGATACAAGGAAACTTCGTACGCAACGTTGGCTTGTCCATCATTGAGATGCGGCAGCAGCCGCAAAGTGGAAATGGCACGCTCGTGCTCTATTTTGTCTGCGCAAAGCCGACTGCGCTGCGTCTCCAGGTCGAAATCATCTCCACCGATGCCGTGCCGTTCTCCGTCAAGATTGGCAACGTCGACATGACTGCATGGCCCATGACGGCGTCGCCACCATGGTGGAGCTGGTCAAGCGTTTCTCCATTATATCGCGTTACAGCCGGCATGCAGTCACTCAGCTTGACAGCCGCGAGAGGTACCATCAGTATCCGCAACGCTCGTTTCTCTCAGGGCGCTACGGATTGCTGCTGGTCCCTGCCGACGTCGCATGAACAAGGGCAACACCGCGTGACGGCCTCAGACTCCGCGTACGGCTGGTCTGTCTCAAACTGGAGCCCATGTGTCTCGTCAGCTGGTAGCGACGGTGTTGGCGGCGACTGCCTGTGTTATGGTGCGCTGGGCGTTGCCTGAATACGCTGCTGTCATTATTGTTTCGGTTGGTGTAGAGTTGGGGTTGGTTATGTTCGTCGGGACATTTATCATGTAGGTAATACCGCCCGACGACACGCCACCCGCACCCACAATCTCACCATTCCACATCAGTTTATTATCAGCATTCTTGTATAAGCGAGCATCGGTATTGCCCGCGTAATTCCCGCTGATGACTAGTGAGCCACCAGCTAAAGTGATACCCGTGATAGTTCCTGGCGTGTTTATACTGTCGCCATTAATAACATTAAGCCAAGTATGAGTCCCCTGAGCGTCAATATACGCTTTTGCGACAACCATACCATCACGATATCCTGGATGATTTACTTCAAGGGCATATGAACCAAAAACTTTCTGGGAAAGTGTAGTTCCCACCGATAAAGGATTAAAACCAATTCTTACCATAGATTCAATGACAGATGTACCGAAGTCGTATGGTTTCACTTCTAATCCTGGATATGCTCCAGCCATTGTCCCGTCGTTGTCTAGCGACAGCAGGATTGAACCTTTTTTGGAATGAATAATACGTAGCGGTTCGCCCTCGTTACTAGCTCCTTGATGAATCAATATTCCCGAGTTTTCCCCAATTTCAATGATATTAATTTTATTGTTGGCTTCTGTTGTAGCCCATTCTGTTATATCTGATGCGGCTATGTTATGATGTTTGAAAGCTATTTTATTATCACCACCGCCATCTAAAAACACGCTATTTCTAATGCTTCCATCAAGTGTTGTTTTGCTAATTGTCCCCCTTGCTACAAATGTTCCTTCAATAGGATAAGACCTTACTCTAACTAAATCTTTGTCAAAAATTACAAGAGATTTTAACTTCATATCGTTACTTGTTGTTAAATCCCCCATTTTATTTGCTCCCGTTGGACCATCTTTCATTACAAAGACATCACTATGTTCAAAACTAGGTAGGACTGAACCGAGTGCAAAACTAAACATCCACAGGGGAACACTTGCCCCAGTGGGAATTAATGCTATTAAGAGAGAAATACCAAACTTATCACTTTTAGGCAGCGTCCATCTTGCACCAGTAGTGCTTAAAAATCCATTCAAGTATGTTTGGCTTTTAAAAATACCATTTACTCCGATTGTTATTTTCTGTTCGCTTCCTGGATTTGGCTCCTCACATCCAATGAAAATATCATCCTTTTTTGCCCCAATTGTTATGGTTCCAGGAACGCTGATTTCTCCTAGTGTTAAACTCAAACCAAGTGGATTACAAGTGATGCTAATATCATTGGCTTCAATATTCAGCTTATATGTCCCCATATCAATCCTGTTATATTGGGGAGTAGTCAAAGAGTCTTCCAAGCTCCCAGCCAATCTGATATATGTATTCCTACCTATTGGTGGAACATCATATCCTCTAGCACTCTGTTCGTCTGGATTTACAAGTAGGTCTATGACCCTGATTGCTTCGTCAGTTTCAAATGGTTGTATTTTAACATAAGCGGGTGTGACTGATGGTATTCCTACGACTGCTACATTCGTGCTCGATGTTATGTATTTGGTTTTTATTTCTACATTTGTCTCTCTGGTTTCAAGGTTGTCTATATCTGTTTCCGCTGTGTCTAACCTTGTCTTTAATACACTGTTTCTATTGTCATTATTTAAAACGCTGGTTTCAGTTAAAGCGGTTGTGTCAATCTTCGCCAGTTTAGTTTCAATTGCTGTTATAAGTGTTTTTAGGACAGCGTTTCTATTATCGTTATTTACAATCCATTCACTTGTTAAACCGTCTGTTTTCAAATTTGCTAATAAGGTTCTTAGTGTGTCTAATTCTTCTTGTTCTAGTGTATCTTCTGCTATTAACGAAC
>CAIYWO010000210.1 GCA_903929925.1 uncultured beta proteobacterium
CGTGACAACACCAATCACAATGCCAACCGTGCCCGCAGCCGCACCGACAGCCAGTGCATACTTGGCACCAATCTCGAATGCGTCATAGAGGTCCCGCCAGCGCAAACGCTGAGCAGGGTTAAGCATGCCCACCACGATACACGCGGTGATGCCAGCGAATGCTGCCAAATAAGGCGTACGGCCACTAACCAGCACACCAATCAAAACAAACAAAGGGATTAGCGTCGGCCAGCGTTTGCGAAATGACTCTTTCAGCTTTGGCATCTCTTCTTCGGTCAGGCCGCGCAGATTCTGCCGCTTTGCCTCAAAGTGCACCTGCATGAACATGCCAAAGAAATACAAGAAAGCCGGGAAGGCCGCTGCCAATGCAATATCTTGATACGGAATATTCAGAAACTCGATCATCAAGAACGCTGCAGCACCCATAATCGGTGGCGTGATCTGACCACCTGTGCTCGAGGCTGCCTCAACTGCTGCCGCAAAATGACGTGGATAGCCGACACGAATCATTGCTGGGATCGTCAAGGATCCCACCGTTACCGCGTTGGCTATGGAAGATCCGGACAGCATGCCAAACATCGCCGAGCCTACAACGGAAACCTTCGCAGGCCCTCCGGCGTAACGGCCTGCAACGGCGGAGGCCACATCCAAAAACAATTGGCCCAACCCAATGCGTGTCGCCAGCACACCAAACAATACAAAGTGGAAAACATAGGTCGCCACAACGCCAACAGCCACACCATATACGCCCTGGCTAGTGAGGTACATGTGGTTAACAATTTGTGGCCAGGTGTTGCCAGCATGCTTGAGCAAACCGGGAAAGCTTTGTCCGAACATGGCATAGGCCATAAAGACGATCGCGATAACTGGCAGCGGCCAACCCATTGCTCGGCGCGTGCCTTCGAGTAGGCCCACCATCAAAATCGTACCCATCGCTACGTCAAGTGTTGAGGGGTTGCCAACCTTGAAAGCGAGCTCTTCAAAAATATATGGGATATATAAAACTGTGAGCGCCAGCGCAAAGGCGATGACCCAATCAAACAAAGGTACTCCGCCTGGTGCGAACCACGTTGACTTGGGCGTCCGGTTATATGCGCTTTTATTAAATCCAAAAACCAAGAAAATCAGGCTCAATACAAAAGCCAAATGCACGCCGCGGTGGGTAGACTCTCTAAGCAAACCGAAACCCGCGGTGTAGTAGTGAAACGCGGATAAGGAAACCAACAAGACCGATACGATCCAAGTCGCAACTGGGGTGAGAGGTCTAAACCGAATTTCTGGATCGAACTTTTCCGTCAACGCCTGTGCTTTGGCTTCATCGATTTGCATACAAACTCTCTTCCAATTGTTAAGGGCGGTGTCACGCTCACGCGCTCACCGCCCTAGAGACTAAATGCCTGACTTGAGACAGCGCACCGTGGTGCCTGCGCTGAATAGCGAGTTACTTCAACAAGCCAATTTCTTTATAAAACTTCTCTGCACCTGGGTGGAAAGGAATGCCAGCACCAACCACTGCATTAGCTGGTGTGATGAACTTGCCCTTCGCATGGCCAGCTGCCAGCGCCTTTTGTGCTGCTTCTGAATAAACTGCCTTAACAATGTTGTAGACAACCGACTCTGGCTGCTTCGCAGACGTAACCCACTGCGCGTTCACCGAGATCGTTTTGACTTCGCCGATTCCCTGGTAAGTTCCAGCAGCAATCGTGTCTGGTGTAAAGAAACGTTGCTGACTACGAAGCTTGTCGATCTCAGGTCCAACGATCGGCACGAGTTCGACACCGCCCGCACCAGTGGCCAATTCCGCGATAGCGGCAATCGGTGCACCACCCACAACAAAGAAAGCATCTAACCCGCCGTCTTTCATTTTTTCACCAGCTTGGCTGTGCTTCAGATATTCGGCCTTCACATCTTTGTCGGTCATGCCGTAGGCGCCCATAATCAAACGCACATCGACCAAGGTTCCCGAGCCAGGCTCATCCATCGACACACGCTTGCCGCGCAGATCGGCAACTGACTTGATGCCCGAGCCTTTTTTAACGACGAGATGAATGCTTTCAGGATAAAGCGTTGCCATCAAGCGCAAGTCTGCTGCTTTAGGCTTACCTTCAAACGTCCCTGTGCCGCTAAAGGCCCAAAAGGCGACGTCTGATTGACTGAATCCAGACTCAAGGGAGCCGCCCACGATACCGTTAACGTTTGCAACCGAACCGTTAGTAGCGACAGCCGAAGCAATGAGCTTTCCAGGCTGTGTCACCAAGTTGCCAATCATGCCGCCAACTGGGTAATAGGTACCGCCCGTTCCACCCGTACCGATACGGAAGAACTGTTGCGCCTGCACAGGTGCTGCCGCAACAGCCACAATAGCCGCCGCGCTTAGAACTTTGATCCAGGATTTAAATGACATGAGAGAACTCCCTTTTAATGATATCCAATTGTGACATAAAAATTCCTTATTGCTCCAGGCTAATTAATACTGCACCTTCGGCAACCTGCTCGCCAACACCGAAATAAATATTTTCTACAACGCCAGCCACGCCAGCCACAATGGTGTGTTCCATTTTCATCGCCTCCATCACGAGCAGCGCTTGACCACGCTTTACCTTATCACCCGCCTTCACCTCAAGAGCGATGATTTTTCCAGGCATCGGTGCAGTCAAGCTACCGGCGTGGTCGGCCTCCGTCTGGCCCGCACTCGCAAGCGGGTCTTTCAAGGTAAGCGTCTCACATTTGCCCGATACGAACACATCAAAACGGACCCCTTGGCGAACGACTGTTCCTGATACACGGCTGCCACGTACCAAGAGCGTGATGCGAAGCGCACCATCTGCACCGTCGGTCTTCGACGACATCTCAACAGCTGCGCTCTGTCCATCAACGGCGAAAGACGTTACGCCTTCAACCACATCCATCACGACACTTTGTACGCTCTCGTTATCTTGAAAACTCAATGTACGTTGATAACGTCCATCGACACGCCAGCCACAACGCTCGGCCCACGGATCTGTCGTCGGCGTATTTGCCGCCTTTTCTTGTTCGAGCACAGCTGCGCAAGCAAGCAGCAAGGCCTCACGCGTCGCAGGCTGTGGCGCCGGCAATAATGTCTCGCGTCGTCGTTCAATGAGCCCTGTATCTAAGTCCGCCTCGGCAAACGCCTCGTCAGCCATTAATCGGCTCAAGAACCCAACGTTCGTATGCACGCCAACAATTTGTGTTGCGGCAAGCGCGCGTAACATTCTGGCGCGGGCCTGTTCTCGATCCGCCCCGCGCACAATCAGCTTTGCGATCATAGGATCGTAGTAGGGAGAAATCGTGTCTCCTGCGCGTACGCCACCGTCCACACGAACATCAGCATTCACAAACGCGTCGTGCTCCGGAAATTCCAAATGGACCAAGCGTCCAATCGAAGGTAAGAAGTCCTTGTCGGCATTCTCAGCATAGATACGCGCTTCGATTGAATGGCCGCAGCGTTGCAATTCTTGTTGGGTCTTCGGCAAGCGTTCGCCTGCAGCAACGCGCAACTGCCATTCCACCAAATCCATTCCTGTAATCATCTCCGTCACAGGGTGCTCAACCTGCAGACGAGTATTCATTTCCATAAAATAGAATCGGCCATCGGGCTCAGCTATAAACTCCACCGTGCCCGCTCCAACGTAATTCACAGCGCGGGCAGCAGCGATCGCGGCCTCACCCATCTCCTGACGACGTGCGTCAGTCATGCCAGGGGCTGGCGCCTCTTCAATTACTTTTTGATGGCGACGCTGCACTGAACAATCGCGTTCAAATAAATACACGTGCTGATCGTGGGTGTCAGAAAAAACTTGTATTTCAATATGGCGCGGCTTTTGCAAATAGCGCTCAATCAACACCTTGTCGTCACCGAAGCTCGCAATCGCCTCTCGCTTACAAGAAGCCAGTGCCGCGATAAAGTCTTTAGACTGCGTGACGATTCGCATTCCTTTTCCACCGCCACCAGCGCTTGCTTTAATCAGGACGGGGTAACCCATCGTATCCGCTTGCTGCTGCAAAAATTCAGGCGCCTGTTCATCGCCGTGATACCCCGGGACAAGCGGCACACCCGCCTTTTCCATCAAGGTCTTCGCAGCAGATTTGCTACCCATGGCGGCGATCGCTGATGCAGGCGGCCCAACAAAACAAATGCCTGCTTTGACACATGCCTGGGCAAACGCTTCGTTTTCTGACAGAAAGCCATAGCCAGGATGAATCGCCTGCGCGCCGTGCTCGAGTGCGACACGCAAAATATCATCGGCCTTTAGGTAGCTTTCACTTGCGGGCGCCGGACCTAAGCGAAC
>CAIYWO010000211.1 GCA_903929925.1 uncultured beta proteobacterium
GACACTCGCTTAGCCTGCCTTTAAACCAGATTTCTGAATGATATTTTTATACATATCGACGTCTTTAGTGATTTTCTTAGCGAATTCTGACGGCGACATTCCAACCTCTAGCATGCCTTGTTGCTTTAATTTTTCTGCGATGCCTTCGGACTTCATGATTTTTTGAATATCTTGATACAGCTTGTCTACCAACGCGGGTGACATATTAGCTGGCCCTAAAAAGCCAAGCCAAGTAGAGATATCAAAACCTACATAGCCCGATTCGATCATCGTCGGCGCTTCAATAAAGGCTCTTTTACTCGTGGTTAATGCAAGCGCACGAACCTTATCTGCATTGATATAGGCAATGACAGACGGCAAAGTAGCGAATGTCATTTGAACGTGACCTGCCAAGAGGTCTGCGATCACGGCGCCACCACCTTTGTACGGAACATGAGTGATATCAACGCCAGCGGATTGCTTAAACAATTCCGCCGCCAGGTGTCCACCCGTGCCGTTGCCCGGAGATGCATAACTAATTTTTGTTGTGTTGCTACGTATCAACGCCTCAAGCTCTTTCGCTGTACTTGCTTTTACGCCTGGGTGAACTACAAGCACGTTCGGTAATTCAGCAGCCAGCGTGATCGGGGTGAAATCTTTTTCTACGTTAAACGGCAGCTTATTAGACATCCCCGGACTAATCACAAAAGCACTACTGGTTAGAAGAAGTGTGTAGCCGTCAGGCTCAGAGCGAGCCACCGCCTCCGCACCAATATTGCCGCTTGCGCCAGCCCGGTTCTCAACCACGACCGGTTGGCCCCACATGTCAGCGAGGCTTGCACTCAACGTACGTGCGAGCATGTCAGCGCCACCACCTGGCGCAAAAGGCACAATGATCTTAACGGGTTTTTCGGGGAACTTTTGAGCGCATACTGCGGCGCTGGCAACAGCAAGACCAATTGAAACCAGGACACTGCTCACGCGTTGAAGTAGTTTCATTATTTACTCTCTCCTAAGTACCGCACCAAGGTCGCCCGCATTCGCCAGTTGGCTAACGCGCCAGCACTGCTCTAACACTGCTTGACTTTTTTGTTTCGAAAATTTTTCAGCAGTTAAGTCCAAAAACTTGAAATTAATATCTGCATCACTCATTGGCTTCTGCAAGCTTCCTAGTGCGTGCTCAACATGCTGCGTCAGTACCGAGCCGTCCTTAAAGGTAATTGACAAGAAAGCCTCATCCACCGCGACTGACGTATCAACCTCGGCGCATACCTTTGGGCGCAATGCGACAACGTCGACCCTATTTACGACGGAGTCTGTGTAGTGCTTTGATGTACTAAGCCCATCAAGCAGCACGACCGCAGCTGAATGGTAAACGCTAAACTTACCCTCGAGGCCGGTACGCGGCTCTGTCTTACCTGTCAATTCAAGCACCAAGGGATTCACGCGTAGATGGACCTGCTCTATCGATGCCGCTCGATCACCCAATTTCTTGTGCAATGAAATGCAGCCATCAATCACAGGATGAATAACCAAGCCACAAGCGTAGGGCTTAAACGCATTATCCATGACTACCCATCGGCTACCTAAGTCAACCAAACTATCAGACAAGTGCGGGTTAACCGACATGACGTGAGCAAATCCTCTCGGAGCCTCAAGCACGCGTTCTGAACTGGTAAAACCCTGCTTTGCCATCAATGCAGCGCTAAGGCCGCTCTGTGCCGCGCGACCTGGGTGCAAACTTTTACACATGGTGCCAAACACTTCTCTCAAGCCAGCGGCTTGCGTTGCGGCAATACCGAAAGCCCACGCCATCTGTTGTGCATTTAGTTTTAACGCGTAGCCAACGGCGGTCGCAGCACCAAATCCACCCACTGTGCCGGTCACATGCCAACCAATATCATAGTGAGCTGGGCATACACCCAGAGCAATTCGACATTCGATCTCAATCCCTAAGGCAACGGCGGTCACAAAAGTCTCACCGTCAATCGGAACGAATTCAGAGAGCGCAAGTAGTGCAGAAAAAACTGGCCCACTGGGGTGAACCAGCGTTGCATGATGGGTATCGTCAAAATCCAATACATGCGAGCTAATACCGTTAAATAATGCTGCATGTAAAGCATCAACACGCTCTGGTCGGCCCAAAATGGACGCATGACCAGAGCCCAAAAATGGCTTGAATGCCTCCATAGCCTTTATTAGAGCTGGGTGTGCCGAACCGCCCACCGCGCAGCCGGCCCAATTCACCAAGCTTCTTGCGACCTGATGCCTTACCTCCGATGGCAACTTATCTTTATCGAAACCAGCAACAAACTCTGCTAGCTCCCGCGTAACTCCAAGCGTCGCCGACTGATCCATTTTTTTGCTTCCAATCTCTAAATGCAAGAAACATCTAGGCCTGTATTGATTTGGTCTTAAGGTGTCGCATCGTCTGCGTAACAAGCACGATAATAAATCCAGCAAAACCCACCAAGTCGGCCCAGTTATCAGGATAGGCGAGCGCAACACCTGCAACCACCATGACGATACGCTCGAACATGTGCGTCTTCTCGATGAACCATCCTTGCAGACCGCCCGCCAAGCACACGACACCAACGGCAGCTGTAAATGAAATCCAGCCGATTTGCCACCAGTCGGCGTTCGCCAGTGCCTTAGTTGAACCCATTAATAACAAGCTCGTGCCGGAGTCCCCAAGTACGAACATAAAAGGAACCAGAATTGCGGGTGCGACATACTTCCAAGTTTGAAGGGTCGTCTTGTAGGGGTCCCCTTTACAAATCGCAGCAGCAGCAAAGGGCGAGAGTGCTGTGGGAGGGGACACTTCAGAGAGCACCGCGTAATAGAAGATAAACATGTGCGCAGCGAAGGCGGGTACGCCCAAATTAATCAGCGCCGGCGCTGCGATCACTGCGCAGATGATATAGGACGCCGTAACAGGTACCGCCAAACCTACCACCCACACCACGAGCGCAGTAAAAATTGCGGTGAGCAATAAAGAGCCGCCCGCATACTCGATCACAATAGAACTGAACTTCAGCCCTAGCCCAGTCAACGTCACTGTGCCCACAATCAAACCTGCGCCCGCGCATGTCACAGCGATCGCCAATACACCAGTTGAGCCCGACGCGAGTGCCTTAGTTAAGTTGGACTCATACAAGCCTTTAAGGAACGGTTGACGTCCGCGTAACCAGTCATAGGAGATGATCGCTGTATCGCTGCGAAGCATACTGGTGAAGATAGAGACAACTGTCGCCCAAAACACAGACATGATCGGTGAGAAACCCAGCATCATGAAAACGATAATTGAGACCAATGAGAAAAAGTGGAACCAGTATTTCTTGGTCAGGCTCCACGCGCTTTCAACCGACTCAAAACGAATATTCTTCATGCCGTACTTGCGTACATCAATCTCTACCATGACGAACAATCCAAGATAGAAAAGGATGGTTGGTATACAAGCCATCAACAGTACGTCAAGGTACGAGATTTTTAAAAAGTCAGCGATCAGAAACGCTGCAGCACCCAGCACAGGAGGGGAAATGATGGCACCCAAGCCGCCCGCAGCGAGCAGACCACCCGCCGCATTACGCTCATAACCAACTTTCTCAAGCATTGGCGCCGCAACAGAGCCAACCGTTACAGTGGTCGCCACTCCGGATCCCGATGGACCACCCATCAAAAATGAAGAAAGCACAATCGTGCGGCCAACTCCTGACGACTTGCCACCCATTGCAGCAAAAGAGAAATCAATAAAGAATTTACCGGCACCCGTAAACTGCAAGAAGGCGCCGAAGATCGTGAAGAGAATGATTAATGTCGCAGACACATCGATAGCCGTGCCGTAAATGCCCTCAAGCGTCATGTACATAAAACCGACAAAACGGCCAATGTCGTAGCCCTTGTGGGTCCAGGGAGCCGGAAGATAGTTTCCAAACAATGCATAGGCAATGAAGAATCCCGTGACGGCCACCAAAATCATTCCGTTCGTACGACGTAAGCCTTCAAGTATCAAACCGATTAATACAACGCCAACCGCAATATCTAGTGGCAACGGATCGGTATTGCGATCCGTTAAGTCGTCGCCACCAAGCAAGATGTAAAACACAATCCCAACGGCTACTAACGCAGCAATCACATCCCACCACATCAGTCGGTTTTTCAACCGGGCGGTCATGGGGAAACTTAAGAACACCAAAAATAAAACAATTCCTACATGGACCGTACGCAACACCTGTGTGGTGACGATCGAATAGGCGGCGTATAGGTGAAACAAGGACATGCCAACTGCACACAAGGTCAGAAATACAGCAAGAGGACCACGATAGTCATTTGAGTCCCCCTCCTCCTGCTTGATAAACGCATCAAGTTTTTCCTGGGTTTCGCGATCAATTGCGTTTTGACTCATGGCTCTGCCTACACGATTTAGTTATTTAATAAAGCAACAACGCACCCTCAGTTACGATAGGTGCGTCGTCAGGACAACAGTCTTAAACTTTAATCTACTTTCTGACCATTCTCTTTGAAGTATTTCAAAGCACCTGGGTGGAAGGGCAATGGTGTCGCCGCAGATTTTTGATTAGCGAGCTTTACACTGCCATATTCACTATGCGTACGTACCAGCTCCTGCATATTATCAAAGACTGCTTTTGTGATTTTGTAGGCTTCGTCATCTGGCAATTTCCCGTTAACGACCAGAATATTTGAGACGGAGGCATTCGTGTTATCTGCAGCCATGCCTGAGTAAGTCGCTTTAGGAATTGTGTCTTTGAAATACAAGTTGCCGTATTTCTTGTTCATCGCATCGACTGCATCGGCGTGATCAATCATGACAATCTTTGTACCAGGGGTGTTCGCCAAGTCGGTGACCGCTGCCGTGGGCAATCCTCCCACCCAAAAGAACGCATCGATTTTGCGATCCTTAATGGCGTTGACGGACTCAGCAACACCCAAGCGCTCGCGCTTAACGTCTTTATCCTTATCTAGGCCGGCCGCTTCAAGCAAACGAAACGCCATCACCTCTGTTGCGCTACCTGGGCTACCGGTGCTAACACGTTTACCTTTCAAATCTTTCATGGACTTGATGCCTGTTGAATCAACAGTCACCACATGCATACGATTTGGATAAAGCACCAGCAATGTTTTTACATCAACTTTGCGGCCAGAGAACTTATCCTTTCCGTCCTGCGCGTCCTTGGCTGCATCGGCCATCGAAAATGCAAGATAAGGCTTGCCCGAGCCGATAAGCTTTAGGTTATCAACTGACCCACCCGTCACTTCAGCCGTGGCTGACATACCAGGGACCTTCTTGGTCAGCACCGATGCTAAGCCGCCACCCATGGGGTAATAAACACCCCCAGTTCCACCTGTTGCGATTGAAAAATTCTGCGCTTGTGCGCTGCTGAACAACATTGTTAGGCCTAAAGCCAATACTTTTAATAACTTCATTGTCATCTCCTGAAACCAAAGATCATCCGCAAAAAAGTAAGCGGTTAGCTTTTCATAGCCATCCCTAGACGCTCAATAGTAGCCTTTTCCGCGAAAAAACTGTCACGAGCGAACTTTGTATATTGCTCAGTATTCATAACAATCGTTGGCTGATCAAATTGTGCAAAAACTGCTTTAACTGTCGGGTCATCCAAAGTTTTCATGAACGCATCATGCAAAACCTTTACGACGGCTGGATCCATGCCTTTGGGTCCACATACACCATACGGGGAGTCGGATACCGTGTCGTAGCCAAGCTCATTGAGCGTGGCTACGGTCGGCCAGCGCGAGGTGCGCTTGCTCCCATATGTAGCTAGGAGCCTGAGCTTGCCGGAATCAACCATGGGACCCCATCCTGTCGAGTCGCTCATGGCCATCACGTGTCCGCCCATCACTGCCTGCAAGTTTTGCGCGCTCCCTTTATAGGGAATATGAGAAAGCTTGATACCAGCACGCTGTGCAAACTCCTCCACAGCTAGGTGAGGACTCGTGCCAACGCCTGGTGACCCATACGTAAACTTGTCTGGATTAGCCTTCGCAAACTTAACCAGATCGGCAATACTTTTAATCGGAGACTCAATTGGTACGACGAGACCAAAGGTATAGCCGGTCAGGCACACGATCCACGTGAAATCGTTAAGCGTGTCGTAGGTCACTTTCTGCATGTGTGGGATACGGAAGGCACCCTGAGGTATCTGAGCCAAGGTGTAGCCGTCAGGCTTAGAGTGTACTAACTCCGCGGCGCCTAACATGCCGCCCGCACCTGGTTTGTTCTCAACGATGACATTGCGGCCGAGCACCTTGCTTACGCTTTCAGCGAGCACACGCATCACAACATCGGTCGAGCCGCCGGCGGGCCATGGACAGATATATTTAATGGGTCGATTCGGAAAAGCCTGCGCACGCGCCAAACCAGGCGTCAGGGCAGTTGCTGCCGCAGCAGCAGTCGACAGAAGAAAATCGCGACGATCAGTCATGCACAGTCTCCAAATTTATATAAGGATTATTTTGTGTTTCTGTGTCCGATCTTACGGCGGCAAGCCGGAGGGTGCAATGGGCAATTGCCCTTGCAAGCCCGCCGTACTCCACCATGAACCGTCTAGAGCGTCATTTTTTTGCCTTGGAGACCATTTCAGCGGCCTCTGTATCCGGAATACGCGGCATATCAAATAAATCAGTCGTTCTGGCGTACCAACCCGTTCCGTGCATACGACCAATCAAACGCGCGGCGACAGGATCAACGCGCAGTTTTTTCATATCAATCAGATCGTCACGGATGTGCAGATAAAGCACCTCGCCGATTACCACGTTACGTCCAATCCCGATTTCAACATTGACGATGCGCTTGCACTCAAAAGAAATCGGAGCTTGCTCGATATAAGGCGTACGAATCTTTACGCTCTTGCCGTGTGTAAAGCCAGCCATCTTGAACTCGTCAACTTCGGGCGGAAAATTGACCGCCGTCACGTTCATCGCCTGAGCAATATCTTCACTCACGAGGTTCACAACGAACTCCCCAGTATCTCGAATATTTTGAGCGGTATCTTTCATTACCCCTGGTGCAAGACAATTCACGCCAACTGCTACAGCTGGCGGGACATCACAAATCGCATTAAAAAAACTATAGGGCGCAGCATTCACAACGCCATCATGACTAATCGTGCTCATCAATGCGATCGGACGCGGGACGACACACCCCACTAAGAGCTTGTACTTTTCTTGATCTGAGAGCGTTGCGAAGTCAATTTGCATGGAATGTATCTTGTTTAAGCGCCCCATTTGGACGCGTTCATGAATTGCGCTATTCTACTTGTCACTTTGACGGCGATTGAACTTCGCTTTTTCACACGCACTTCTAACGAATACTTAAGCCTTGTGAATCCTCTTCTCGTTGCCTTAACGGCAATGTTTCTGCAACAAACGTTTGTCGCGCTCGGTCGGGCCTTGCCTGCAGTGATTGCGCCAGCGATGATCGCAGACCTCATGATCGATTCGGCTTGGATTGGGGTGTATTTTTCAATCGTCGCGGCCGCAGCACTGATGACACAACTTGGCTGTGGGAACTTCATCATCCGTTACGGTGCCATGCGCATGAGCCAGGCCGCACTCGTACTGCTTGCAATTGGCACAGCCTTTGCCGCGATTGGCACACCGTTCTTCCTTGTTCTATCTGCTTTGTTGGCTGGGGGTGGTGCATCGGTCTCGACGCCTGCAAGCTCCCATTTGCTTGGTCGGGTCTCACCGCCAAAATACATGCCACTGATTTTTTCAATCAAACAAACAGCGGTACCCGCAGGCCTACTGATCGCCGGCTTTGTCGGACCCTCGATCACCGAGTGGTCAAACTGGCGCTATACGATGCTGCTCAGCGCCCTAGGCTGTGTCATTTTCTCACTCATGCTACAGCCACTCGTCAAAAAATTTGATGATGATCGGATTGCAACCCGAAAATTTCATTTTTCAGACTTTGGAACAACACTGCGTTCGGTGCTTGGAACTCGAGCGTTACGTAATTTAGCGTTCTCTTGCTTTGCCTTCAATGCAGTACAAACTATTTTCACAATCTATTTTGTGGTGTATCTCACTACGATTGGTTACTCGATGGTTGCAGCAGGCTTTCTATTCTCTACTGTTGTCGTGATTGCCGTACCTGGTCGTATCGTTTGGGGATTACTCGGCAGTGGCTACATTCGGCCCCGCATTATGATGGCCGCACTCGCGCTCGGCATGGTCCTCAGCATGGTGCTGCTTGGGCTTAGTAGCGAAGGATGGCCCACCATTGTGATCGGAATCATTGCAACGGTGATCAGTGCAACGGCTCTGTCTTGGCATGGTGTATTGCTCGCTGAAGCTGCTCGTGCGGCACCAGAAGGATCGCGCGGTGGGGTCACAGGTGGCGTTCTTTCTTTTGGACAGATCGGTGCACTGACTGCCCCATCCATCTTTGCGCTACTTTTGGGCATATCCAATAGCTACGGCTTGGGCTTTATCGTTTGCTCGATTCCTGCTTTACTCGTAGGTGTCGCGCTGCTGCGTCAAAGTCAAGTCTCTAACACTGGCAAGTGATCACTCAACGCGGGCCACTGCAGCACAATTGCCGGATCGACCGTTAAAGCTGCTTCATTTTTGCCAGGGTAATGCAGTCGTCCAAGCAGGTCGCGAATTAAGTTAAGCCTTGCATGCTTCTTGTTATCGGTTCGCACGACTGTCCATGGTGCCTCAGAGTGGTGCGTGCGACGCAGCATCTCATCTCGCGCTTCGCTATAAGCAGTCCATTTTTTTTGTGCTTGCTGATCGATGGGGCTGATCTTCCACTGTGTCAGGGGATCTTTCGCACGATCCTGTAGCCGCTCTGCTTGCTCGTCCTTGGAAATATCCAAATAATATTTAAACAACCGTAACCCCGAGCGAACCAAAACGGATTCGAAGTCATTAACAGTCCCCATGAATTGCTCGTACTGCTTCTCAGTACAAAATCCCATTACTTTTTCAACGCCGGCGCGGTTATACCAACTCCGATTGAACAAAATGAATTCACCACGCCCGGGGAGCTGCGCAACATAACGCTGAAAGTACCACTCGCCAACTTCACGTTCAGTCGGCTTGCCCAAAGCCACAACGCGTGTATCTCTGGGGCTTAAATGCTCAACGATACTCTTGACCGTCCCGTCCTTACCCGCCGCATCGCGACCCTCAAGAATCACAAGGATCTGATCGCCACTGTGTATCAAATGCTTTTGCAATTTGACTAGCTCTACCTGTAGATCGTAGAGCTGCGCTTCGTAATCATCTTTAGTCATAACTGCTCCGTGGATTGTTCTCTAAATACCCAACGCCACATCAACAATACCGCAAGAAGTGCACACGAGCCGGAGAATAAAAAAGCGTATGTCGGACTATACGACTCGTACAATGACCCAAAAATAAACGAGGCGGGAAACAGCATTAGTCCGGAAATAAGATTAAACCAACCAAAGGCCGTGCCTGTCATACCACTGGGTGCGAGGTCAGCAACCAAGGCCTTTTCAACCCCCTCAACCGCAGCCTTGAACAGCCCATAGATCACAAATAGCGCCGCAAGGCCAACCAGCGGCATCTCTGGAATACCCATTCCAAAATAGAACAATGCAAACGCGAGCCACGCAACGAGTATAAAAGGCTTGCGTCCAACACGATCGGACAGCGCTGACAAGGGTGTCCCACACAAGGTCGTTATCAAAGAGACTGCAGCCCAAAGCAAGGGAATATAGGGCAGTGGCACACCCATCTCCCTGGCCCTGAGTAACAAGAACATATCAGACGAGTTACCCAACGCAAATAGCCCAACAACGATAAGATATTTTTTGAAATGCGGAGGCATACCCGCCAACGACCAATGAAACTTGGGCGCATCTACGATTTTTTCGCGTTTCGGCTCCTTAAGACAAAGGGCTAGTAGTACCGTCAAGACACCGGGAACAATTGCCCACAAGAACACATCTTTGAGTGGAACACCTAAACTCAACAACAGAGTTGCTATCAGAGGGCCAATCACAGCACCTGCATTGTCCATTGATCGATGCAGACCAAAGGTCAGGCCTCGCTGTGAGGCAGGAACGCTCTCCGCTAATAGTGCATCCCGCGGTGAGCTCCGCAAGCCTTTACCGACTCGGTCTGTGAACCGAATCGCAACCACCCAGATCCAAGAGCTTGCGAACGCGACTAATGGACGCCCAAAGCCCGCCAGAAAATACCCGAGAACGATCCAAGGTTTAGAGCGGCGAGTACGATCAAAAATGACACCGGAGGCAAGCTTAAATAGGCTAGAAGTCGCCTCAGCGATACCCTCGATAATGCCTAGCGCTTTGGGGCCCGCCATCAATACTGTGCCCAGATAGAGAGGCATGAGGGGATACAGCATCTCGCTCGCCGTATCGTTTAGTAGGCTGATCAATCCGATCAGCCAAACAGTACGAGGCAGAGTTTTGAGTGTGGAGAACATACTCGACCAATGTAGCACTCAACCAACTAAGTCAACCAGAAAATATCGGCTATCGCTCTCGCAAAGCTTGCGTGACGGATTGCAAGGGCCTGAAGAGGTATTCGATGACCGTTTTCTTTCCCGTCAATATTTCAACACTTGCTGTCATCCCAGGGGTTGGATGCAACACGACGCCGTGTCTTTTTTCACTCGGATCAAGGATGCGAATCAACAGCCGATAGTAGCCCTCATCTAGCTCGACTGGACTTGCTCCAGACTTACGATTGCGAACATCGTCACGTAGCGTGTCGGGACTGAAATGCATTAACTCGCCTTTCAGCCCGCCGTACTTATTAAAATCATAAGCGGTGAGCTTGATCACTACTGACTGCCCTAGCTCTAAAAATGCAATTTCAGAGGGCTTCACGTACGCCTCAATC
>CAIYWO010000212.1 GCA_903929925.1 uncultured beta proteobacterium
CAACGGTTAGCTGCACTTCCTGACGTCCCAACCGTGGCAGAGGCTTGTAAGCTCCCCGGTTTTGAAAGCAGCACTTGGTATGGCTTATTTGGTCCTGCAAAGCTTCCCACTGACATAGCCAACAAAATGAGCGATGCTGTACTCAAGATCGTGACCACACCCGAGTTTAAGTCTTGGCTGATTGATACACAGGGCATCACGCCAGCCGCCGATTCGAGTCCAGCCGCTTTTGCCCGCGTGCATAAAGCGGATATTAAAAAATGGGCCGAGATCGTAAAAGCGTCTGGCGCGAAGGTTGACTGAGCTTATTTTGCATCTTATAAAATTAAACCAATTGGTTAAATATATGTCGTATCCCATTGATAAAAAAGGTAAATATTTATTTCCTTTTTTCTTGATGGGGTTGCTCACTGTGTCGGGTTGTATGGTGGGTCCGGACTACTCCAGGCCTGATGCCAAGGTACAGACAGAGTTCAGCCAGCCTGCTAAGTCTGAGTTCACACAAGAGATTCCTACTCATCCAGGATCACTTCTGAACCCTGTGCAGTGGTGGATGGGTTTCAACGATCGAACTTTGTCTACACTTTTGGCGCGTGCGGCAAAGGATAACTTATCCCTGCAAAATGCTGCCTTGCGGATCTACCAGGCGCGAGCGTCACTCGGCGTTGCCGATGCAACTTTGCTTCCAACCGTCGGCCTTGGTGGGAGTTCGGCGCGTACAAATCAACCCTCAGCCTTGACGCAAGCGACCGGTGCCTCCCCCTATTCGAACTCGCAAAGCTTGATTGTGCAGGCAACTTGGGAGATTGATTTCTGGGGCAAGTACCGACGCGGTATTGAAAGTGCGACCTCGTCGTTGATCGCGACAGCAGCCGCGTTTTACGCAGCCGACACCTCACTGGCCGCTGAGGTCGCAAATACCTACATAAGCATACGTAATTACGAAGCACTCAAAGACGTTGCAACAACAAACCTGGCGCTTCAGGCAGAGAGCTTGCGGATCGCGCAGTCGCGGTATCGAAATGGAGCAACTTCTCTGCTCGATCTTAGTCAGGCGCAGTCACAATACGAACAGACCAAGGCGGATATTCCTGTCATTATCGCGTCGCTGAAAAAGTCTCAGTATGCAATGAGCTTGTTGCTCGGAGAGCTGCCTAACTATTACGAGTTGAACTTCGGGAAAACGAAAGGGACGATCAAACCCCCACGCTCACTCGAGGTGGGTATTCCGAAAGATCTGTTGCGACGCCGTCCTGATGTGTTGCAGGCCGAGTATGCGGCGGCGGCACAGTCAGCGCTGATCGGTGTGAATGTTGCTGCGTTGTACCCAAGTTTTTCTCTGAGCGGGTATTTCGGCTTTCAGAACGCGACGTTCAATAACTCTGCGCAGACGAGTTTGTTTTCTTGGGATAACCGAAACACGTCTATTTCTGGGAGCTTTATGTTCCCTTTGTTTTATCGCGGTGCGATCATCGATCAGATCCGTGTCCAAGATGCGGTCTTTCAGCAAAGTGTTCTGACCTATCAAAATCAGGTTTTGCTGGCACAAAAGGAGGTGGAAGACGCGTTGATCTCCATATCGACGACGCGCAGCTCGGCAGAGGATCTCAAAAAGTCTGTGACTGCTGCACAGCAGGCGGCATCGCTCGCGCTTGATCGTTACAAAGCCGGCCAGAACGACTACAACACTGTGATCATTGCGCAGCAACAGTTGCTTTCCGTACAGAACAGCCTAGTGCAGACAACGACAAATAATTTGCTCGGGTACGTATCCGCGTTTAAGGCCTTAGGGGGCGGGTGGTCGGGCAATATGTCCATGCCACAACTGCCAGAACAAATGGTTCAGACGATGCGTGACCGCAGTGATTGGGGCACTGCGCTCAACGACCCCTCTGATTTGAGGCTAGTGAAGTCTACCGAGACGATCAAATGAAGATGACGATGACCAGAACACTCCATTCCGCAGTACTTGGCTGCGGCGCAATGCTCGCGTGTCTATTTTTGGTTGGTTGTAAGCCAGCCGTGCAAG
>CAIYWO010000213.1 GCA_903929925.1 uncultured beta proteobacterium
ACTGAGCGTTGGAGCGGACCAAACGGGGGCAGGCCTGACCAGGGAGGGCGTCAGACCCGCGACACGATAGGCGGCACCGCGTCGCGCCACCAAATGGCCAGACTCCACCAAAGATTGGTAGGCCTGCGCGACCGTAAATGGGCTGACTTCTTGGCTGCGTGCCAAGGCACGAACCGAGGGCAGCGCATCACCCGGCCGCAATGTCCGCCCGTCAATCGCACGCGCGACCGAGGCAACGATCTGATCAACCAGGCTCAGGTTGGACTGCCGATCTAGGGTCAGGAGCAGTGTCATTGTTCTCTACCAGTACAGTTGAGGGGAAATAAGCCCCTATTTTCAATACAGTTTGCCATAATGTACTGTAACTGTACTGGTCAAAATCTCTGTTCACCCGTTACAGTGGTGCATTCGCTCGACAACGGAGACCTCCCATGAATGCAATTACCGAAAAAATCAGTTTGTCCACAGATGTGGACATGGCCAATTTCTGGATGCCTTTTACTGGCAACAAACAATTCAAGGCCGCGCCGCGCATTCTGAAAAGCGCAAAAGGCATGTACTTCACTACGGCTGACGACCAGAAAGTGCTCGACGCGAGCGCTGGCCTCTGGTGCGTGAATGCAGGTCACTGCCGCGACGAAATTACGGAAGCTGTCCACAAGCAAATGATGGAGCTCGATTACGCACCTCCATTTCAGATGGGACACCCACTCGCGTTTGAAGCAGCGAAGAAAATTGCCGAAGTCATGCCTGCTGGGCTTGATCGCATCTTCTTTGCAAACTCAGGCTCCGAGGCAGTCGACACAGCACTCAAAATGGCGCTCGCCTACCACCGCGCACGCGGCGAAGGCCAGCGTACCCGTTTAATTGGTCGCGAGCGCGGCTACAGCGGCGTAGGCTTTGGTGGCATCTCGGTCGGCGGTATCGTTGCCAACCGCAAAGCTTATTCAGGCGCACTGATCCCAGGCGTCGATCACATTTCACACACACACAACTTGGCTGAGATGGCCTACAGCAAGGGTCAGCCTGCTTGGGGCGCGCACCTTGCTGACGACCTCGAGCGTCTGTGCGCACTGCACGACCCATCAACGATCGCTGCTGTGATCGTCGAGCCTGTTGCTGGTTCAACAGGTGTGTTGGTGCCGCCACAAGGCTATTTGCAACGCTTGCGCGAGATTTGCACCAAGCACGGCATCCTCTTGATATTCGACGAGGTCATCACAGGCTTTGGCCGCTTAGGCAAAGCCACAGCCAGCGAATTGTTCGGCGTCACGCCAGACCTGTTGACGATGGCTAAAGCCATGAATAACGCAGCGATCCCAATGTCTGGTGTTGCTGCGAGCCGTCACGTCCACGACGCGATCGTCAATGGCAGCGCCGGCGGTGCGATTGAATTCTTCCACGGGTACACCTATTCTTCACACCCAACCGCTGCCGCAGCTTGCTTGGCCACACAAGAAATCTACCGCAAGGAAGGTTTGTTTGCGCGTGCAGCCGGCTTGGCACCGAAGTTCGAAAAAGAGATCCATGCGTTGCGCGGCGAGCCTTTCGTCAAAGACATTCGCAACCTGGGCCTGATGGGTGCAGTCGAACTGCAGTCACGCGATGGCGCACCTGGTGCACGTGCGTACGACGTATTCCTCAAGTGTATGGAAAAAGGTGTGTTGGCGCGCTTTACCGGCGACATCATGGCTTTCTCGCCACCACTGATCGTATCGGAAGGCCAGATCGAAGAAATCTTCGCAACGGTCAAAAAGGCACTCCACGAAGTCGCCTAAACGATACGCTGCAAGACCTGAAGGGGCGCTTTGTGCGCCCCTTTTTTGTGCATTCAAAATCTCTCTGTCACAGTGCGCCGCTCAGATACAATCGACTGACACTTTCTGATCTGCATTCCCTCATTTTGGAATCCTTCTACTCATGAACTACCAACTGCCCTTCCCCTCTGGTCGTCAACCTGTTTTGGCGCGTAACGTCGTTTCTACTTCGCAGCCCTTGGCTTCGCAAGCTGGCGCCAACGCCTTTGCGCGTGGCGGTAACGCAATTGATGCGGCCCTTGCTGCAGCAATCACCTTGACGGTTGTCGAACCAACAATGAACGGCATTGGTGGTGACGCTTTCGCCATTTTGTGGGATGGCAAGGCCTTACACGGCCTGAACGCCTCTGGACGCGCACCCGCCGCTTGGTCGCCCGAACGTTTTAAGGGCATGGCCACCATGCCGCATCGCGGCTGGGAATCCGTCACGGTTCCTGGCGTTGTGTCGCAGTGGGTCGAACTGTCGAGCAAATTCGGTAAGCTGCCCTTTGAAGATTTATTTAAAGACGCCATTCGTCATGCGCGCGATGGCTTCCCTGTCAGTCCCGTGATTGCTCGCCAATGGAAAGACGCCGCAGCTGAGTTACACATGCACCCAGGCTTTGATGCATTCATGCCGAATGGCCGCGCACCCGAGGCTGGTGAGATCTGGCGCTTTCCAGATCAGGCCGACACGCTTGAAGACATCGCCCGCACCAAGGGTGAATCGTTTTATCGTGGTCGTCTGGCCAAAGCAATTGCGGCGTTTTCCAAAGAATGTGGTGCTGCAATGACCGAAGCCGACTTGGCCGCACACCGCTGCGACTGGGTGGGGACGGTGTCTACAAATTACCAGGGCTATGACGTGCATGAGATCCCGCCTAATGGCCAGGGCCTCACCGCACTACTCGCGCTGAACTTGATCGAGCAGTTGCCCTACGCACAAACAAAACCGGGCTCAGCCGAACGCATGCACCTTGAAGTTGAGTGTATGCGCGCGGCCTTTGCAGATCTGTATGCACACGTCGCAGACCCCGAGTTCATGAAAGTCACCGCAAAAGATTTGCTCAGCAAATCCTATGCAAAAGAGCGCGCCAAACTGATCGACCCAAAGAAAGCGGGCACCTATCTGCCTGGCCAACCACCTTCGGGCGGCACGATCTATCTGTGCGCGACAGACACTGACGGTCGCATGGTGTCCTACATTCAGTCGAACTTCAAAGGCTTCGGTTCAGGCGTGGTCGTACCCAAAACAGGTATCGCACTACAAAACCGCGGATCGGGCTTCGTGACAACACCAGGTCACCCCAACCTGGTCGGCGGCGGCAAACGTCCCATGCACACCATCATCCCGGCCTTCATCATGCGCGACGGTAAGCCAGATATGGCCTTTGGCGTGATGGGTGGCAACATGCAAGCGCAGGGACACATGCAAATGGTGTTGCGTTATGTCACTGAGAAACACAACCCACAAGCTTGCTCTGACTCACCACGCTGGCGCATTAACGATATCGGCGAACTCACTGTTGAGGCGGGCGTACACCCTGCAGTCGTGGATGGCTTGCGTGCGATGGGTCACACCCCAATCGTTGCACCAGCCGATAGCCTGGACTTTGGTAGCGCTCAATTGATCGCGCGTTTACCCGGCGACAAAGCACCTTACGCTTACGTTGCCGGCTCTGACCATCGCCGCGACGGTCAGGCAGTCGGTTATTAAACCGTCTCGGGCATTCGCCGTTTAAAAATCGCTACTTGGGCCTTGTACTCCTCCTCGAAAGAGGAGGGGTCGCTCAAGGCGTAGCCCCCATAGCCATATATTTTTGAGTAGGCTGCATACGCTGCTGCCTCAAGTACTTTGCCATTAATCGCGTTGGCCAACGCATAGGTGGCTGATACGGCCGAATGCTGCGTACCATCAATTGATGTGGAGCCGGGATGGTGGTTTGCAATCAACATGCTGTCTTGGGCAAGCTTTCTATGCTTGACCTCATCGAACGCTTCGCGGATCAGCACTTTAAATTGCCTCAGAGCGTCGAGTGCCTCTTCACGCTCTAACTGTTGTTCAATACGCTCGACAAACAATAAACCGAGCTCAAGCCGCAAGCGTTCATTGTCTGCATGGTCTAACTTGGCTGCCTTGACCAGACGTTCGAGTTCTAGATTCATTGCATCACCTCTGTTGTGAATGCCCGCGCTTCACAATACTACGCTTCTATTCGACCGAAGCGGCCGCTGTTGAAATCTTCAATCGCCTGAATAATCTCAGCTTTCGTGTTCATGACGAAAGGTCCGTGCCCAAAGATCGGTTCTTTAATGGGCTCACCACACAACAACAACGCAACTGTATCTTCGAGAACCTGCACCGTAATATCTTGACCGGCGTGCTCATACATCAGCATCTGCGCATCCGTTGCGACCGAGCCCTCTTGCGACTGCACTGCGCCGTGTAAGACAACAAGCCCCGTACTCCAACCCTCTGGCACAGGGATCGTCAATGTCCTACCTTTCATCAGCTTCAAATCAACGACCTGTAGAGGAGTGAAGGTGCGGGCTGGACCTGTCTTTCCGCCAAACGATCCCGCAATCACCCGCGCTGTGCCAGCCGCGTTCGCGAGATTCAGCTCGGGAATCTGTTGCCGCAGAATCGGCTGATAGCCAGGTTTTTTCATTTTGTCTTTGGCAGGCAAATTGACCCACAGCTGAATCATCTGCATCAGCCCGCCCTCTTTGGCAAACGCCTCAGAGTGAAACTCTTCATGCAGGATGCCAGCACCTGCCGTCATCCATTGCACATCACCCGGTCCGATGACACCACCCTGACCTGTCGAGTCTTTATGTGCAACTTCACCTTCATACACAAACGTCACCGTCTCAAAACCACGGTGAGGATGCGAGCCGACACCTTTGCGTTCGGTCGTTGAGGAAAACTGCATCGGACCGGCGAAGTCCAGCATCAAGAAAGGGCTCATCTGCTCGCCCATATCTTGGTAGAAAAATAATGTGCGCACCGGAAAGCCATCTCCGACCCAGTGACCACGGTCATTGCCCTGCACACTCATTAGTTTTTTCATGCCTTGTTTTTTTCTGTATGCCTAAACATGCCGCTGCGGCCATCCAATAAAAAGGCGTCCGATCCTGCTCCACCCGTTAAGAAGTTTGCTCCAATGACCCCGTCCAAGACGTCCTGACCAGCATCTCGATTTGTAGCATCATGTCAACCGAAAAAATTGATGAAGTCATTACTAGTTGCTCCAATCATTAAGTCAGAGCTATCGCTACCGAGCATTTCAACATGCAAGGCGCTTGCAGCACCACTGTAATTACTTGCCGTAATATTTCCTTCATTCGTCTTATAGTTACGAGGAGCATAATTTGCTAGTAGCTCATCTATAGAGAGATCTCCATCAGCAAATGAGACTTCCTCTACGTTAATCAAGGTGTCTGTCCCAAACTCAGTCTTGATTGTTACCTCACCACTAGCGTTTTGTGATGCACGGATAATCGTTGATTTGTTTGCGTCGTAGCGTGCGGAATCGTAGCCAAGCCCACCATCAATCGTGTCGTTTCCAACACCACCACTGATCGTATCGTTTCCTTCATTACCAAGGATGTAGTCATTACCACTCCCGCCTTCTATCAAATCATTGCCTTCTCTACCTGTGATGATGTCATTACCTTGTGCGCCATAAATGACATCATCGTTAATAGATCCTAATAGCAACCCACCTGAGGGGCCCGCCCAAATCGGTAGTCCACCCGCTGCAACTGCATTTAAGGTTTGCCCTGACGGAGACCAAGTTGTTTGCATCCATGCACTATCAGCACTGTCACGAAATTCATTAGCATGTGCAATGCTGTCATTTAACCCACTATATGATGGAGAAAATGTGATGTCCTCTTGAAAAAAAATCGGGGTGAGTTTTGTCCATCCTGGCGGTAAAACTGCATCATTAACGGCCTTTGCCACCAAATCGGGAGTGGAATTTGCCGCATTGACCGACTTGAGAATATAAGTATTCCCCCAAGGATCACTTATGAAATATTGGATGTGGCTTTCACTGGCATTATCACCGCTGATTCCATAATAAATATTCTCATGGTTCTTATCATTACTATCCACAAGAACTACGCCTGCTGGTGGAGTTGTTATTGAGTAAGCAACCTGTTGCGGAGAAAGTGTTTGACCGTTGACAGTAATCGGAACGTAGGGATAAATACTTCTTTGTAGCGCGGCAACTGACTGCCAGGTATAGCCATCTGAGGTAGTCTCGTATGTCAACTCACCCGTTGGAACATAAGGGCTACCAAGTACATGTAATTCGCTAAAAACTATTGCCCGCGGTGTATTTAAAGAATAGCTCGCAGGAGGAGTATAGGTTTCCCATGCTTCCGAGGTAATTGGATTTGATCCGGAAGCCAAATAAACAATCATTTGCCCCGTTAAATCATCACCTAGGTCACCTACGTACGCAATTTCATATCCCGCCATGATGCTATCTCCGATCTTTGCAATATTAGAAATGATTCAATTATTAACTTTTCATAGCTAGAAAATTAAAGCTATTGAGGGCGATCCGCTCGCCTCAAAAATACAAATATATGATCACCAAATACATATCTAGGCTGATCAAGCTCATTAGCATACGGCACAAACTCTTCAAGCAAATGATAGTTTTTGACTTCCTCTAATTTAAAGTCAATATGCGATGGGCCGTTGTTGTGCCCTAAAACAAGTACCCCGTTGGGTTTGAGAATAGCCTCAAGGCCAGCAAATAACGCCTCGCACTGATCCCGTTCATTCACACCGAAGCCGATTAATCCGTTCGCGATAATGACATCGAACTGATCCCGTTCATATTGCAGCGTTAACTCTGTTGCTGACCCTATCGTATGGTTGCGTAGATCACCATAAATCGCTTTGCCCGGATCATTGTCGATCGTGAAAAACTTTGCCTGAAACCGCGAACGATAATGCCAACTACGTTTGTCTGTACCAATAAATAAACATTGCGCAGAAGCAGTATTCAGCCAAGTATCCAAATACTTGAAAATGGCGTTCTCTAAGAACTGCCGATTCGCTGATTTGCGGGGAAACTCAATTCCCCAACTTATGGCTAGGCGCGGCGACAACTTAAACAGCAATGTCTTAAATTTATTTTTTAATGTTTGCATTTGAGGCTCGCTATCATTCCACCGTCACACTCTTTGCCAGATTACGTGGCTTATCGACATCCGTCCCTCTCGCGCAAGCCGTGTGATAGGCCAACAGCTGCAATGGAATCGTATGCAGTATGGGAGATAACAAGCCATAGTTCTCAGGCATACGAATCACATGCAAGCCCTCGCTACTGACGAGCTTGGTGTCAGCATCAGCAAACACATACAGCTCGCCGCCGCGAGCACGCACTTCTTGCATGTTTGATTTCAGCTTTTCAAGTAACGCATCATTCGGGGCAATTGTCACCACTGGCATGAGTTCAGTTACCAGCGCCAATGGCCCATGCTTAAGTTCACCAGCAGGGTAAGCCTCGGCGTGGATATAACTAATTTCCTTGAGCTTGAGCGCTCCTTCCAGGGCGATGGGGTAGTGCATCCCCCGCCCCAAGAACAACGCATTCTCTTTCGTGGCGAATCGATCGGCCCACGCCATGATTTGCGGTTCGAGCGCGAGCACTGCACTGATTGATGCGGGCAGATGGCGCAGCGCCTTCACGTGCATCGCTTCTTGTTCTTTGCTGAGTTGATCATGCGCCCGTGCCAAGGCTAAGGTCAACATAAATAGCGCGGTCAATTGGGTCGTAAACGCCTTGGTTGACGCGACTCCGATCTCAACACCTGCGCGAGTGATATAAGCTAATTTACACTCGCGGACCATCGCACTGGTCGACACATTACAAATTGTGAGCGTCTGCTCCATTCCCAAACTGCGCGCGTGCTTGAGTGCTGCTAGCGTGTCTGCCGTTTCACCCGACTGCGATATGGTTACCACTAAGGTTTTGTGATGCGGCACACTTTCGCGATAGCGATACTCACTGGCGATTTCAACAGCCACAGGAATTTTCGCGACGGCTTCGATCCAGTACTTCGCTGTTAAGCCTGCGTAATAACTCGTGCCACAGGCCAGAATAAGGACACGATCGATCTCTTGAAACGTCTTGCGCGCAACTACACCAAACAATTCAGGCGTAATCGACTCCACGTCCTCGAGCGTGTCGCCCACGGCGCGCGGTTGTTCAAAGATTTCCTTTTGCATGTAGTGACGATACGGACCAAGCTCTGCTGCACCCGTATGCACATGGACAGTATTAATTTTGCGATCGACACGCTTACCTGTCTGGTCCATGATCCAGACGTTGCCTAGCTGTAGATCTGCAACATCACCATCTTCAAGGTATACGATCTGATCTGTTGTACCTGCCAACGCCAACGCGTCAGATGCCAAAAAGTTTTCTTCCTTACCTCGACCAATCACGAGCGGGGATCCTTGACGGGCCGCGACGATCCGGTGCGGCTCATCGCGACAAAATACAGCGATCGCGTAGGCGCCATGCAAGCGTCGCACGGTCTGCTGCACCGCCTCAAGCAGGTCGCCGTTATAGACATGGCGAATCAAGTGAGCGATCACCTCGGTGTCCGTCTGACTTTCAAAGACAAACCCGGCCGCCTGCAACTCGGTGCGCAGCGCCTCATGGTTTTCAATGATGCCGTTATGTACCAGGGCAATGCTGGGCTCTTCTTTGCCTATCGAAGAAAAGTGCGGGTGTGCGTTACGTGTGACCGGCGCGCCGTGGGTGGCCCAACGGGTATGGGCGATACCCGTAAAGCCAGCGATATGATTGCGTGCGATGTCGGCAGCCAACTCAGCAACACGGTCCGTGCTGCGTGCACGACGTAAGCCACCATTGTCGAAGACAGCGATGCCGCAAGAATCGTAGCCGCGATATTCGAGCCGTTTTAAGCCCTCAACCAGAATGGGAGTGATGTCACGCGAAGCGACGGCGCCAACGATTCCGCACATAGATGCTCTCCTAAGATTATTTCTATTGTGCCAAGTTCTATTGAATATTTATTTCATAAATATATAAAATATGAAATAAATAATCTCATATCACATTTCATGAAATATAATTTCATGAATCTATCGTATTGATCTATCGCCCTACCCAACCTAACCATCAAAAAAATGACGCTTTCAGCCTTAGACGATCTAGATCGACGCATTCTGGACCAACTCCAACAAGACGCCTCTCTCACAAATCACGCTCTGGCCGAAAGGGTGCACGCCTCACCTCCGACCTGCCTGCGGCGCGTTAAGCGTCTGAACGCACTCGGTGTGATCGCCAAACAAGTCGCTATTCTGGATCCAGAGAAAGTTGGGGTTGCACTGACAGCCATTGTCGAAGTCACCCTCGACGTTCAATCCGCCGAGCATCTGCAACTATTTGAAGCCGCCATGCAAACTGAACTTTCGGTACAGCAATGCTACCGAGTTTCAACCGGACCTGACTTTGTTCTGATTATCCAAGTCAAAGATATGCCGGCCTATCACGCGCTCGCGCATCGCGCACTTACGGCCCAAGGCAA
>CAIYWO010000214.1 GCA_903929925.1 uncultured beta proteobacterium
ATGATGCAAATACAGGGTGTGGATATTCAACCACTCGATGGACTCAAAGTCATTGATGTATCGAGTTTCTTGGCGGGACCTTTTTGCTCGACTCAGCTCGCTGAATTTGGTGCAGATGTGGTGAAGCTTGAGATGCCAAAGGTCGGTGATGCGTTGCGCCGCTTTGGCAGTATTACGCCGCACGGTGACTCTTTGCCGTGGTTATCTGAAACGCGTAATAAAAAATCTGCAACCCTTGATTTACGTACGCCGGAGGGGGCGGAATTACTCAAAGCCTTAATAAAAGACGCTGACGTCTTGGTTGAAAACTTTCAGCCGGGTACGCTCGAAAAGTGGGGCTTGGGCTGGGATGTTCTGAAAGAGGTCAACCCTCGGTTGATCATGGTTCGGATTTCGGGCTATGGTCAGACGGGGCCCTACAGCCCTCGTCCTGGCTTTGGTCGAATTGGTAATGCCTTTGGTGGCCTATCATATCTGGCCGGCTACCCAGACCGTCCGCCTGTCACACCAGGATCCGCAACGATCCCAGACTATCTCGCAGGCTTGTATGGCGCACTAGGTGTGTTGCTATGTATTCAAGCCCTCGCCAAGACAGGACGCGGCCAAGTGGTTGATATTGGTTTATACGAACCAATCTTTAGGATCCTTGACGAGCTAGCGCCTTCGTATCATATGAAAGGTTATGTACGAGAACGGATGGGACCCGGCACAGTCAATGTTGTGCCGCACAGCCACTATCCCACCAAAGATAAGAAGTGGGTGGCGATTGCGTGTACAAACGACAAGATTTTTGAGCGCCTGGCTTTGGCGATGGGCGTTCCCGAGTGGGGTGGCAATGGTAAGTGGGGGACGATCACCCAGCGCGAAGCGGAGCGCTCTCAGGTAGATGAGTATGTAGGTGTATGGACAGCACAGCGTACGCGAGAGGAGGTGCTGTCAACCTGTGAATCATTCCAGATTCCGTGTGGTTCGGTGTATGCGATTGATGAGATTTTTGAAGATCCTCAATACGCTGCACGTGAGAACATTAAGTATATGGAAGACTCGCATGGTGATGTGCATGCCATTCCAAATCTTGTGCCGCGTCTGTCGGAAACTCCCGGTAAGATTCGTAGTCTAGGCCCTTCATTGGGTCAGCATAATGACGAGATATTTTCCTCGCGCCTAGGACTTTCGCAAGAGCGGATTGCCGAACTAAAAGCCAAAGGCGTGATTTAGGCATTGAAACAAACAAATAGTATTGACCTCATTAAGGATGTTGGATGTCTTCGTTGGATCTGCAGTTAGCTGAGCATGCAGCCTCGGTCAGGTTTGAAAGTTTGTCCGCAGCCGCGATTGAGCGCGCCAAGATATTTATTCTCGACACGATAGGTGTCGGACTAGCGGGAGGGAGCACACCTGAAATCGCGCCGTTACTTCAGGCCGTTCAAGGCTGGGGTGATACACAGCAAGTCGGTTTGTGGGGAACGCGTCGTAAGTTTAGTCCTGGGCAAGCGGTGCTGCTCAATGCCTACCAAATTCATTGTCAGGAATTTGATTGCTTGCATGAAGGCGCCGTGTTGCATGCGATGGCCACCTTATTGCCGGTTGTGCTTGCTGAGTCGCAGGTACGTGGTGGCGTGACGGGTAAGGCACTTATTGCTGCAGTAGCGGCCGGAGTAGATGTGGCTTGCACAATCGGGTTGGCTTCTAAGCAAGGGTTGCGTTTTTTTCGTCCCGCAACCTCTGGTGGTTTTGGTGCGGTAGCAGGCTTGGCCAATTTGCGTGGCTTCGATGCGCAGCGCACACTTGCGGCCTTTGGTCATCAGCTTGCACAAGTCAGTGGGACGATGCAGGGCCACACAGAAGGCAGTGTTGTGTTGCCGTTGCAGGTGGGGATGAACGCGCGTGCCGCGTTACAGTCGTGCGATTTGGCGCAAAGTGGATTTCCAAGTCTGCAGTTACCGCTAACTGGTCGATTCGGCTACTTGCCTATGTTTGAGACGGAATGGGATCTTGAGGCACCCATGAAAGCTTTGGGTGAAACTTGGCGTGTTGCCGAGCTAAGTCATAAGCCTTACCCGAGCGGGCGCGCCACACACGGAGGCATTGAAGGTCTGATGGTCCTGCGGGAGCAACACGGGTTCCATCCAGAAGAGATCGAGCAGATTATCGTATATGGTCCGTCGTTGATTAATCACTTGGTGAATCGCCCTCCAGTTCAATCGCCTTCACCTAATTACGCACGCCTTTGTATGCCCTTCGCGCTTGCGAAGGTCTTGCAGCACGGCTCTCTTGATCCGATGCATTTTCGAGGAGAGGCGCTGCATGATCCGCAGACCTTTGTATTGTCTCAAAAGGTGTCGATGCAAATCGATGACAACCCAAATCCCAACGCCTTAGCACCGCAACGCGTTTCTGTGCGTTTAAAAGATGGACGAGTGCTGGAGCACGCCATAGACACCATGCTGGCAAGTCCGAAGCGTCCGTTAAGCGAAGAGGCGCGCATGAAAAAATTTCAGCGTTGCTGGTCGCTGGCCGCCGAGCCGATGGACGATAGCGCCGAACTTGTGAAGTTGATCAATGGCCTTGAGCGCTGTGATGATGTCGTTGCAGTGACAGACCTACTGGTAGCACGCACGTGAGCGCCACGATGTTAGCGGCCAAGCTGTTGCTTGTGCCGAGCTTGATTCTGTTGCTCTCATTGGCGCAGCGTCGCTGGGGAGCTGGGCTGGCCGGGTGGCTATCGGCCTTTCCAGTGTATGCGGGACCCGTCCTGTTGATACTTTCAGTTGAACAAGGTCACGACTTCGCCGCGCAAGCAGCCGAAGGCACGCTGTATGCGGTCGTCGCAACCCTAGCCTTTTGTATTGCCTACGGTTGGACGTGTCTTCGCCATGGTGTGTTGCTCAGTCTGCTCGCTGCTGCGCTAACCTATGCTGGGACGGTATCGGTGCTGCAGTTTGTGCATCTCCCCTTATTCGTCGCCTTTGCAATCGTGCTTGGGTTATTGACTGTTGCACCGTATGCCTTACCCCGAACGCCTCCCCCTACGCGGTCGGCGCAGCCAGGAAACGTCGATCTCATTTTGCGGATGGCGTTAGGCGCAACAATGGTCTTGCTCGTGACCTATTTTGCTGACGTCATGGGCCCCCGAACAAGTGGTCTTTTTGGTATGTTCCCCTTGATGAGCACGGTGTTAGTTACGTTCTCTCACCATCACGCCGGCCCGGACTCCGCAGTCGCCTTGTTACGCGGTATGTTTTATGGGTTTTATGGGTTCGCCAGTTTTTGTGTTGTGATGACGTTGATTTTGCCTGGGCATGGGCTCTTAGTTAGTTTTATCGCGGGTTTGTCGACGGTGCTGGCCCTCCAGCTATTAAGTAAGCGATTAATGCCAAAAAATGCACTGGGAACGGATGCGAGGTCTTGAAAAATAGCGATGACCCCCCAAATGCCCTTCAGAATCCTGCCTGAGGCTTTGGCTGAGGGCAATGCCCTGTGGATAACTTTTTGGTGAGTACTATGAATCAAGCAACATCATCTTCTGACGCATCGCAAACTTTGGGTTTTCAGGCAGAGGTTAAGCAACTGCTGCACCTGATGATCCACTCGCTTTACAGCAATAAGGAAATCTTTCTGCGCGAACTCGTCTCCAACGCTTCCGATGCGTGCGACAAGTTGCGCTTTGAGGCAATTGA
>CAIYWO010000215.1 GCA_903929925.1 uncultured beta proteobacterium
GGACAGTGCCGCAGCCAGTCAAGAATTTGTGGCGCGTCATGCGCCTCGAGCACTTCGGTCAGGGTGTCGCGTTTGCCCGGGCGCCGCGCGCCTGCAGCCATGGCAAGCAAATGTAGATCGTGGTTCCCCAGTACACATAAAGCCCGGTCTCCCATTGCCATAATGCGCCTGAGTGTTGCGAGTGAGCGTGGCCCGCGGTTGACTAAATCACCGGCAAACCAGAACCTTGCCTTGGGATCGTCTGCGATCTTGGGCTGCTCAAGCAAATGATTCAGGCTGTCACAGCAGCCTTGTACATCGCCAATCATCCAGATACTACCAACGCTCATATGGGCGACTTCTTCCAAAAGAAAAATCCGCCGCTACCTTGTGCAATGGCATTCCTGTTTTCCATGAGGAACACTGCCGTCAGGGCAAGCGTCATGGCGCCAACGTTGGGTAGAAGTGCCGTGACAACGGGTGGCCAGTTAAACAGCAAACTGACGTTCAGTGCGAGTTGGTTGATCATGAAAAACCCCGTGCCCAGCAAGATGCCGAGAAACACTTTCGCGCCGACTCCGCCCCGACGTGTCTGCATAAAGCTTATTGGCGCAGCAATCGTGAGCATCACCAGCAGGGTGAAAGGGTATGCCATCTTTCTCCAGACAGCCACGATTTGCCGGTCTGCCTTCAATTGGTTGCGATCTAAGTAGTCGATGTAATCGTTTAATGCGACCAAAGACATTCGTTCAGGCGTCAGAATACGGGCCACGAGGCGCTCGCTACTTAAGGTGGTATCGATGGATTTTTGCGGTAATTGTTTGATTGTTGCCGCGGGCTGTCCTGTGACTTTGGCATCAGCCAGGACACTTTTGATGTTTGCGTCGACGTGGGTCTCGACGATGTCCTGCATTTCAAGTTTGCCTTTAAGGAATCTTCCTGACTTAGCTTGAGTCATGACCGATAGAGTGAGTCCGTCCGGGAACTCATAGATCGCCAGGTTTTCAACATTGCCGGACGCGAGTAACTTTCCGCCGTTGATCACGCGAGTCCCACCATTTGGGGTGGGCTCTTTAAACCAATAGCCGCTCGCCAAACGACCGCCTTCGACCCGGCCGCGCATCAGCAGGTTGACCTCGCTACTTTTAATTTCAGCGAGAGGCGTTAAATACTCAGAGAGAACAATCGCACCCAGGATGATCGGTATCGATACGGTCCAGAGCATGCGCAAGAGCCCCATGCCGCTGACGCCGGACACCCGCAAAATCACGAGTTCGTTGCGCTGTGCCAGACCCGAGAGAGCCAGAATGGCCCCGATCAGTAAACCAATCGGCAGCAAATCGTAGAGACGGGTAGGCAGGGATAGGCCTTGTAGATAAAACAGAGCCGACAACGGGAAACGTGCGTTTACCGAGTCAAGTTCATCGACAAGCGTAAAAAATGTGAAGAGTCCAAGCAAAGCAATTAAAACCACCGAGGTGGATCGGTAGATTTCGCGGGCGAGATAGCGACGTGCAGTTTGCATAAGCTTTAGTGTAATGCCTAGCGGGCGCCACGAATTGCCTGACGCAGATCGGAAAGTACGGGCATTACGTCCGGACGTATGCCGTGCCAGATGTAAAAGCTTTCGGCAGCTTGCCCGACCAGCATCCCTAGCCCATCGCTCGTATGTGCAGCACCATCACGCTGCGCGGCAAGCATAAAGGGTGTGTCTTTGGCTCCATACATCATGTCATAGGCCCAGGCGTTTTTTGCATAAAGCTGGGGTGCAACCGCTGGCACCTCCCCACTAAGACTACTGGAGCTTGAGTTGATCACGAGATCCCAGCTTTCCGGGCTACCTACTTCCTCGAGGCCGCCAGCAGTGAGTTTGTGTGGCTCAACAGGGGCCAGCTTTTGATGCTGCGCAATGAGTTCATGTGCACGGATGGCAGTTCTGTTGATCACGTGAAGTCTGGCACACCCAGCGTCCAGCAGAGGACCTAGCACGCCGCGTGCGGCGCCACCCGCGCCAATCAACAGGACGCGTGTGTCCGTATTCAGCGCAGCGAGTCGTTGCAAGTCCTGAACAAGTCCGACTCCATCTGTATTGCACCCATATAGTGCGCCTTGCTCGGTCCACAGCGTATTGACTGCTTGCGCTAACGTCGCCCGCTGGCTCAAGTGCATGCGGGCGAGCTCCCAAGCTTCTAGCTTAAAGGGCACCGTGATGTTCAACCCTCGGCCACCCGCGTCAAAAAACTCATCGACCGTGCGCGCGAAGCCATCAAGCGGTGACAGAATCCGGTCGTAGCGTAGCGCAATACCGGTTTGCTCAGCGAATTGCTGGTGAATAGCGGGTGAGCGGCTATGTTCGATGGGGTTGCCAACGACGGCGCATAAAGTGGGGGCGTGAGAGCTTGTCATTTCGTGGTGACCGATCCGTTTACAAAGTGCCAGGTGCGCGTCAAAACGAGCTCGTCGATTTGACCTGCCATATTTTGAGGGAATGCTGCGAAGGGCGCTGCGAGCTGAGCAATCCGAAGTACTGCCTGATTGAGAAGCGCCTTCTCGGACGGGCGGTTGATCTGAATGTTTGCAATGGATCCATCTGCACGAATCGTGATCGTGGCTTGCACCGTACCGTACACCTTGTCACCTACGCCCTTTGGGTAGTGCTGGGTACCGATCTGCTCAACGCGACGCCGCCATTGATCGATGTAAGGCGCATACGTAGTTTCGCGCGTTGACGGGGCGTCAAAGTGTTTGCGCGGCCGTTCACTGTATTGTTCGATCTGTTGCGTGAGCACCGCAATGCGATTGTTCCGCATGATCGCTTCTTGATCATCCTGGTCTGATCCATTGAGATCAGTATCTTTGAGGAAATGCTCGTTTGGACGACCTTCCTGCGCCGCTTGTTGTGATTTTAAGAGGGTGAGTAGCTCTTGTTGTTGCGCTTCAAGTTGCAATCTTTTCTTAACGAGCGCCTCAAGCATCAGATTGTCGGGAGAAACACCGCCATGTGCGAGTTGACTTGCGCTATAGCCCGTTGTGGCATCCCCGCCGCCATCCACGTTGGCTTGTGCAAACAGGCGCGCGACAGTAGGCGTACTATCGGTCTGCGCATTGACCATGATCACTTCCATTTCGGTGGGTAATGGTTGCCCAGGCGGTTGTCTTGAGACATTCCAGGCAAGAATCGCAACGTGCGTAAGAATCGACAGAGAAACAGCCCAATACAAAAAACGACGCTGACCCGAGGACCAGTCGGCCGCCGAGGTTAGGGTCAAGGGCGTTGTCTGTAGTGTCATTCTGTTTGTGTGGCGACGTAACGGCAGTCGACCTCAAGGGTTAGTTCATCTGTCGAAAGAATTTGTAAGATCACAACCGCGCCACGTTCACTCTGTGGGAGCCCACCTACACGAAACACAAGCGGGGCATTGTCCAGGCGCACCAGATCCTCTTTCAGCACGGTTGCCGAGCACTCTGTGATTTGCTGCTGCCGCAACCAACGCAGGCACCAAAAGCGCTCCAAACTATTTTGGAAATCTTGCCACGCTGTGTATTGCGACTCAAACCCACCGATAATGGCAAACAGGTCCGCATCCTTTGGCTTGAAGGGAGCCACCAAGGGCGCCGAGACGCCGTGTTCAATTGCTGCAATGATTTGCCACTGATTCACCAAGTCGACATAGCGTCTTAACGGAGACGTGCACCACGCGTATTGCGCGACACCAATCGCCTCGTGTGGCAGAGCGTGCGTACTCATGCGCACGCGGCCGCCTTGTTGTGAGCGATAAATGCCTGGCAGACCATTGGTCGCGAGTAGCCCACCCCACGTGCTATTGGCAAGAATCATGTATTCCGCGACAAGTCGATCGAGTGGCGCATTACGCATACGTGGCATGATCCGCACGGGGGTATCGGGATCGTCTGGATCCCCGTCCACATAAAAGCTGTACTCGACTCGGTTGTTGTTCTCGGTTTTGCCACGAATAATATCCCGCTGTTTGCTTAGTGAAAGCGCGAGCGTCCAAAGCGGACGAATCCAGTCGTTGTAGGGGAGGGTCGTTGTTGGGTCAGCCAGGGCTTCTTCGGTGATGTCTTGATCGAGCGCGTTATGGCGCAGGTTCTCGCGAACGCTAACGCGTTCAACCTTGCTTTCGTGTGACAGGATTTCGCCTGTCTGCGGATTGGCAGTGAGGTAAAGCGATACGGCCGGTGTCGGACGACCCGCGTCGAGGGAATAGGCGGCAATCACCGAGTCGGGTTGCATGGGAATTTTGTCGCCTGGCATGTAGACCGTCGACATTCGTGCACGCGCTAATTTGTCAAAGGCGCTGTCGCGCGTGACGGACAAGCCCGGCGCTGCAATATGAATACCAACTTTCAAGTTGCCATCCGGCAGGACCGTTACAGATAAAGCGTCGTCGATTTCAGTCGTTGTGATGTCATCAACGGAATAGGCGACGACATCGGCAAGAGGCAGTTCGCTGTCAAAAGAGGGCAGGGTCTCGACAGGAAATGCCCTCCCACGCGGAAAGTGCGTTGCGATAAAGCGGCCCTTGTGCAGCGCCAGTGCGTGCGGCCAGGCACCAAGTTCCAACAGCACACGCTCGGGCGGTTTTTGTAAAGCGGTGGCTGCCCCATCCAGTGCCTTCCACGCCTGTGAATTCTTGTCTGGACGGGTCACCAGTTCCATCGCTGAGTCCGCGATGGTTTGGGGCAAACGTCCAGCAATAATTTCGTCCGCCCACGCAGCCATTTCAGCAGCTTGTCGTTGTTTCTTTTCTTGTGCCGCAAGGGCTGCCGTCAGGATTTCGGGTGGCGCAGGGCGGTAGCGACCGCGGCCTCGGCGGTGAAAATAAATAGGCGCACTATGCAGACGCAAGAGCAGAGTCGTTTTTTCTAGCGTGTTGACCGGGTGACCGAAGTAGTCGGTACCAAGCGTTTCAACATCGAACTCGTCCTGAGGCGCACACTCCCACAAAAACTGCAATTCAATTTCTTCTGAAAGCCGCTGCGCTTCGGGCATCAAGACATCAGGCGCGGGGCTCGCAAAAGTAAACAGACAATTGGCGCGCTTAATTTTGCTACGTTTGCCTGACTCAGATTCAACCTGCAGCGCGGCCTCCGACTCGGACATGATGTGTCCAGTCTTGAACGCGCCTTCTTCTTCAAACAAAACGTACATACGATATCCGGTGATGCGGTGTGATGCCCGCTTTAGTGCTGGCGAGTGAGTGCGTCGAGCAGGCGGGCGTGCACGCCTGCGAAGCCGCCGTTACTCATGATGAGAATATGATCGTTTGGCTGCGCGGCACTGACGATCGCCTGCACCAGCGAATCGATGTCATGGTGCGCCTGCATGCGTGCTCCGAGCGGAGCAAGGACCTCGGCTGGATTCCAACCCAAGGCCTGCTTGCCCTCCAGCTGACCAAAGCAAAACACTAGATCGGCGGGCTCAAGCGCTTGCGGCAAGCGTGCGGCCATCGTGCCAAGTTTCATTGTGTTGGAGCGTGGCTCCAGAACGGCTAGGATGCGCTGCTTCCCAACCTGAGCACGTAAGCCATCAAGCGTTGTACGGATTGCGGTGGGGTGGTGCGCAAAATCATCGTAAACCGTGATGTCGCGCACTGTGCCTCGGACTTCCATGCGGCGTTTGACGCCGGTAAAGGCGGATAGTGCTTCGACGCTTGTGCGTGGGTCTACCCCAACGTGTGCAGCTGCTGCAATGGCAACCAAGGCATTATTGCGATTGTGTGCGCCCGTTAGAGTCCATTGAATGAGGCCGTAGGAGGTATTGTCACGTCGGATCTCGAAGGACAGAGGGCTCATTTCGCGCGTATGCCACCCACCTTCTTGTCCTGTGCGCACAAGTTCGGCCCAGCAACCCCGAGCCAGTACGCGATCAAGTGCCTCTTCGCCAGTTGGGGCAATCACCTGACCAGAACGTGCAATCGTGCGCACGAGGTGGTGAAACTGTGTTTCGATGGCGGCAAGATCCGGAAAGATATCTGCATGATCGAATTCAAGGTTGTTCAAAATGGCGGTCTTCGGCCGATAGTGCACAAACTTTGAGCGCTTATCGAAAAAAGCGGTGTCGTACTCATCGGCCTCAATCACAAACAGCTGCTGAGCAGGGTCGTATCTGCCTGACACTTCAAGGCCTGGAGCAACGCCGCCGATTAAAAAGTTAGGCTGCTTGCCGGCATAGTGAAGAATCCAAGCAAGCATTGAACTCGTTGTCGTCTTGCCATGGGTGCCAGCGACGGCGAGCACGTGCTGGCCTTGCAATATGTGTTCGCCGAGCCACTGAGGGCCGGACGTGTAGGGTAGGCCGGCATCCAGAATCGCTTCCATCAAGGGGTTGCCGCGCGTGACCACGTTACCGATGACAAAAAGGTCTGGCTTGAGTGCGAGCTGATCGGCTTCAAAGCCCTCAATAAGCGCAATGCCCTGCTCCTCAAGCTGTGTGCTCATCGGCGGGTAGACACCGGCGTCACAGCCCGTGACGCGATGACCAGCCGCACGAGCGATGAGCGCTAAGCTACCCATGAACGTGCCACAAATTCCCAAAATATGCAGATGCATGACGAATCTCCTACGTGCATTGTAGAGGGAGAGTGCGTTGCGTTTGAGGGGGTTTGTGTCGCAGTATCGCAGTGATCTGACGCTATGATGTGTCTTATGAAACGAAGAACATTTCTGTTTGGTGCAGGTGGGCTAGCCGCGATGCTCGGTACGGCGTGGTTCGCCTGGAAGTCATCGTCAAGCAGGGCGCCGGCTGCGAACCGCGCAATCGGAGCGCAGCCAGTCAGTAACGCTGCAGCCAAAGCAGATCCGGCAGCCTTTTATGAGGCGAGCCTGCCCGACCTGGACGGACAAACGGTCGCGCTACGTACGTATTTAGGGCGTCCAACAGTGGTGAATTTTTGGGCAACGTGGTGCGCGCCTTGCGTACAAGAGATGCCTTATTTGGATGCAATCGCGAAAAACTCACCAAAACTTGGTTTTGTTGGAATTGGTATCGATACAGAAGCTAATATCAAGCAATTTGTATCTAAAATACCCGTATCTTATCAACTTGTGGTTGCGGGTCATGCTGGGATTGCAATGGTAAGAGCCCTCGGAAATGCTGCGGGAGGCCTGCCATTTACTGTTCTTTTAGCCGAAGATGGCAGCATATTCGACACAATTCTTGGTCAGGTCGAGCCTGAGGATTTGCAGCGTCGCATTAGCAAACTAATAGTAAATTCGAAGACGTAGATAGACAAATCGCAGGATTTAGCCTATAAATGCGTACGGCTTGACTGTTTTTGTTGTCACGTTTTTGTGACAGGCAGAGCACTCTTTGCTTGGGCGACCTCTCATGGCAAAAAAAATTCTCGTTTTGAACGGCCCTAACCTGAACCTGCTCGGGTTACGTGAGCCCAGTGTCTACGGCCACACCACCCTTGCCCAAATCGATGCAAGGCTTCAAGCTCTTGCGACAGAGCTGAGTGTCAACTTGTCTACGTATCAAAGCAACCACGAGGGTGCACTGGTCGATCGCATTCAGGCCGCGCGCACTGATGGCACCGACTTTATCGTGATCAACGCGGGCGCCTACACCCACACCAGCGTTGCGATTCGCGATGCACTCGCAGGGGTAAAGATTTCCTTTGTCGAGGTGCATCTCTCTAACGTGTACAAGCGTGAAGAGTTTAGGCATCACTCATACCTGTCGGATCTCGCTGTCGGCGTAATCGCTGGCCTGGGCCCTGACGGATATGAAGCCGCCTTGCGCTTTGCCGTCCCTTATCAGGCGGCTGCATAACCGGTCGACCAAGTTGGTCAACTTCACTCTTATTTAACAGCACTATACGGAATCACTATGGATCTGCGAAAACTCAAAACCTTGATCGATCTCGTTGCAGAGTCCGGCATTGCCGAACTTGAAATCACCGAGGGCGAGGGCAAGGTTCGGATCGTCAAGTTTTCTCAAGCGGTGCAGCCGGTTGCCTATGCGGCCCCTGCTGCGTACGCGCCGCCACCAGCACCCGCAGGCGAAGGTGCGCCAGCAGTGGCTGCTGCAGCTCCTGCTGCACCCGTTGTGCAGGGTCATACTGTTAAGGCACCGATGGTTGGTACGTTCTATCGGGCTTCTAATCCTGCAGCCCCAGCATTCGTAGAAATTGGTCAAACAGTGAAAGAGGGCGAACCACTCTGCATTATTGAAGCGATGAAGTTGCTCAACGAAATCGAAGCGGATAAATCTGGTGTCATCAAAGAGATTCTCGTGCAAAACGGTGAGCCCGTTGAATACGGTCAACCCCTGTTTGTGATTGCCTGATATGTTTGAAAAAATTCTGATCGCTAACCGTGGAGAAATCGCGCTGCGTATCCAGCGCGCGTGCCGCGAGATGGGTATCAAAACCGTGGTTGTGCATTCCGAGGCGGATCGCGATGCCAAGTACGTGCGTCTGGCAGATGAGTCCGTTTGTATCGGCCCACCTGCTTCGCGCGACAGCTATCTGAATATGCCAGCCATTATTGCTGCAGCTGAAGTGACGGACGCTGAGGCGATTCATCCCGGCTATGGTTTTCTGTCTGAGAACGCAGACTTTGCAGACCGTGTAGAGAAAAGCGGGTTTGTGTTTATTGGTCCGCGCCCGGAGTCGATCCGTTTGATGGGCGATAAGGTGAGCGCGAAGAACGCCATGATTGAAGCGGGCGTGCCAGTCGTGCCAGGTTCCGCCGGCGCGCTAC
>CAIYWO010000216.1 GCA_903929925.1 uncultured beta proteobacterium
AACGGCGTATTGGCGAGCGGGCGGGTGGCCGGCTTAAATGTTGTGACTTGGTTAAAACAGCGCACCAGGAGCAAATCTAATGAGCATGTTAAGTCCTGAAGAACTTGCAGCATTAATGCCGGCAGAGTCGTCGATTTACCCCGCGCCGATTCCCGTACAAGCTGTGTCGAGCGATGAGTTTTCTCCAGCGCCACAGACATCCAAACAAAAAGAATATGAATTGCGCGTCAAACAAATTGGCGCAGAGCTGTCCAAGCATCAAGGCCTCACACGCAGAAAGTTTTTTAAGACCGCCTCGGGAATGGCTGCAGCATTTCTCGCGATGAACGAAACCTATGGTCCGATTTTTGGCGTGTCTCAAGCCGAAGCGGCGACCCCAGAGATGGCAGCAGACCGTGCGCGTTCGCTGTCGGGGCAGTTCATTATGGACATGCACACCCACTTCTTGCGCGACGACACCAGCCTTGCAGGTTTTGTGCGCAGCCGTGAAGCGGTTGGTAAGGCAGGATGGAATCCGGCCCTGGTTGGCAAGCCGCAAACACTTGAAGATTTAAAGTTTGCAAACTATCTGAAAGAAATTTATCTTGATAGCGATACCAAGATTGCCTGCATTAGCGGTGCACCATCTGAGAAGCCTGGCGATTGGTTTTTGACAAACGATATGAAAGCCAACGCGCGTGCAACGATCAATGGGATTGCCGGCGCCAAGCGCGCCTATGCGCATGCGATCTTCACGCCCGGGTATGCAGGATGGCTTGAGGAAATTGATCGTGCGATCGAGGTCTTAAAGCCCGACTCCTTCAAGGGCTACACCATCGGAGACAATACCCACAAAGATCTTTCAAAGCACGCTTGGCTACTTGATGATGAAAAGTTGGTGTATCCCGCGTACGAGAAGTTTGCCAAAGCTGGTTTAAAAAATGTTTGTATCCATAAGGGCTTGTTTCCGCCTGCCGTTGAGAAACAGTTTCCGCATTTGCTGCGCAATTCAAAAGTAGATGATGTAGCCAAGGCAGCCAAAGACTGGCCCCAACTTAACTTCATCATCTATCACGGCGGTTATCGCTACGGTGGTGGCAATGGCGCGGCAAACGCCTGGGGGCAGTTTGAAAAAACAGGCCGCATCGACTGGGTAACAGATCTTGCTGAAATCCCTGCGAAACATGGCGTGACCAATGTCTATGCCGATGTTGGACAACTCTTCGCGCAATCGACGATTGCTGACCCGCGTGTGTCGGCAGTCATGATGGGGCAGCTCGTTGCCGGACTCGGTGCGGATCACGTGTGTTGGGGAACAGATGCAATCTGGACCGGTGCACCACAATGGCAAATTGAAGCCTTGCGTCGTATCGAGATCCCCGAGGAATTGCAAAAGCGTTATGGCTTAAAACCACTCGGTCCTGCAGATGGTCCCATCAAGAACGCAATTTTTGGCGAAAACAATGCACGCTTGTATGGTGTCACTGCTTCTCACCGCGCAGCTGTAACAGGCGACAAAATCGCGAGTGGTAAGGCGATTTATGATCGACACGGTGAAGGCCGTACCAATATGGCCTACGGGTACGTTAATCGCGATACGTTAGCGACTTGATTGCAGCACGAGGTAGTGTTGGGCGATTAGCTTGCGAAACGCTTCGCTCGTTGTTGCCCAATCCAAAATGTCGACCTTACAGGTGAGCGCCGATTCAGACAGCTCTTCTGAAAGCGCCGCCAAGATGCTGAGTGGAACAGCCTGCTCTCCGACCACAACAATGTCTAAGTCAGAGAAGGGTTTGTGCTTGCCATTCGTGCGTGAGCCAAAGGCCCATACCTCATGATTTGGGATGTGTCGCGCCAGCGCGGCCAAGACAAGCGCCTTCTCGCTGTCTGAAAGCGCAAGTGTAGGCAATTCGCTCACGCGATACGCACCTTCAAATTTTCTAGAAGTGTTTGGGCCTCAGCTAAGAAAGCCGGTATTGCCTTGACGACTTCAACCGCAATGTTTTCATCATAGGTGTGGCTGGTTTTGCTTCGCATATCGCGGTAGGTTCGCCAGGTTGTCCAGTCGCCAGCAAGAAGCCCTTGCTCGTTCGCTGTTCGAATCAGATCCGCAAAAGGCATCGCGTCGAAGGCGCTTGGAGTGGCCGAGCTCATCTCCAGATATCGCTTGAGCATCTTGTGACTAATTTCGTACGTAAATTCGAACCGCTGTATCAATCCATCGCGCAACTGAGCGTCGGACAGGTTTGCCCGATGCCGCTCGAGCCCTTCGTCTAATTTACCGACGGCGTTTGATAGCGATGAGAGGTCAAGCGCAATGGCCATAAGTGATCGTTGGAGCGTGTTGAGTTCAAAGCCAATTTTAAGTCAGTAACGGATCTTTAGCTCTCGCTTTCTGCGCGTGGCTTAATTCCCATCTTCCATCATAAGCAGCGTAGGCTGAATCTGCTCGATGGCTTTGGTGATGCACGAGATCGCTAGGTCGCTGCGGCCCTTGTCCATGCGCTGGCTTAGAGTCGCCACGCTGATAGCCGCAACCGGATGGTTGTTTTTATCGAAGATCGGAAACGCGATCGTGCGCACACCAGGCAGCTCGACCACATCGCTAATGACAAAACCCCGTGCGCGTGCGCGCGCAATGACTTTACGTACTTCCGCTTCTGAATAGTTTGGAAACTTTTCGGTGCAGCGCTCTTTGTTGATGCTCAGGATCCGGTCGATCTCGTTGTCGTCCAGAAAGCTCAAGATCGCGAGTGCGCCGCCGCCAATCGTTAACGGCCGCCTGCGACCGACTTCTAGAACAAATACCTTGATAGGGAAGGCACCTTCGGCCCGATCAATACAGACCCCGTCAAAGCCCGCCCGCGTGGTCAAAAAAACTGTGTCGCCCGTGGTTTGCGCAATCTGTTGCAGATGTGCGTGGCATAAGTCACGCATATTGGTGCGCGGGCTTGCCGCCAAGCCCATCTCATAGATCATGCTGCCCAAAAAATACCGTTTGCTGGTTTCGTCCTGACGAATCAAACCTTCAGACACCAATCCCTGCAAAATCCGGTGTGCGGTTGGGCGTTCGATATTGACTTCCGTGCACAGGTCGATCAGACGGGCACCGAGACGATTGCGTGCCGATACGCTGCGCAACAGGGCGGCGACCCGTTGTACAACTTGCGTGCCTGATTTGATGGCAGGTGTCGGGGCATTCATTGGGGGGGTTCAGTATATGGACTGGAATTAGTCCATATTATGGCCCTCTGAATACAAACTGTCCAACCCGTACTGCACACCAATCAAAGCCCCTCTTGGTAAAGCCCTTCGCTAAAATGCATCACACTATCTTTCGATCAACGGCTTGCCTCACATGTTTGTCACCGCATCACTAGCGCATCTGCCCAAGGCAGAGCAGTATCGCGAACTAGCCCTTCAAGCACGGGCCTTGATGGACGGCGAAACAGACCGTATCGCCAATGCCGCAAACATGGCCGCACTTGTCATGCATGCGCTCAGCGAGCTGAACTGGGCCGGGTTTTATTTTTATGATGG
>CAIYWO010000217.1 GCA_903929925.1 uncultured beta proteobacterium
ACCCGTTTGTATCAAGGCACCGAGCCGTTTCAGTAGCTGTGTCGCTCTCGCATGGCCTAACGCATGCGCCGGGCTCACCCATACTTTGCATGCCTGCGCTAACGCAGGAGCTGGCGGCTCAAGCGTCACTTGTTTTTGTCCATCCGCATAGGCGTAGAAGCCCCCTTGCGTCTTCCGGCCATACAAACCGCCTGCGACGCGTACCGTACCAATGGGTGATGGCCGAAAGCGTGGCTCGTCGTAGAACTGCTGGTAGATTGACTCCATGACAGCATGTGAGACATCCAGTCCGGTCAAGTCCATCAGCTCAAAGGGTCCCATTTTGAAACCAGCCTGCTCACGCATGATCGCGTCAACTGTTTGAAACCCTGTGACACTTTCCTGCACAATACGCAGGCCCTCAGTGTTCATCCCGCGACCAGCGTGATTGACAATGAAACCCGGCATATCTTTCGCGCGAACTGGGGTGTGCCCCATGCGCACCGTTAGCGCCATCAATGCATCACCCACAGCCGGATCGCTGCGCAATCCATCAATGACTTCCACCACCTTCATCAAAGGCACTGGATTGAAAAAGTGATAGCCTGCGACGCGCTCAGGCTTGGCGCACACGGCGGCGATCGAGGTAATGGACAGCGACGAAGTGTTGGACACTAGATAACAGTCGGCTGACACGACCTTTTCAAGCTCGGCAAAGAATTTTTGTTTAACGTCGAGACGTTCAACAATCGCCTCGATAACCAAATCGCAATCTGCAAGTGCGGCAAGCTCTTGGGCTGGGTGGATGTTGGCGAGCGCCAGGTCCGCCTGCTCTTGCGTTAACTTAGCCTTTGCAACCAAAGTAGCCCAGGTCGCCGCTAACGCCTCCCGAGCTGCGGCCGTTGCCTGAACATTTGTGTCAAATAGTCTTACCCGCAGGCCAGCCTGTGCTGCAATCTGCGCGATACCGCGTCCCATCGCACCTGCACCCGCGACGCCTACCGTTTTAATTGTCTTCATTCGGTTGTTTCCTGTTGCATAATATTTATATTCATCATACCCGCAAGGACTCACCATGAGCACGGCCACATTGGACAATCCCTCCACCAGCGCACTCGCACAAACCCTTGCGCAAGAACTGCGTACATGGATTGAGTGCGAATCGCCCTCGAATGATCCAGCTGCGGTCCATCGAATGGCGCAAATCGTTGTCGCCAAAGCCCGCGCAGCCGGTTTGCAGGTCACCCTCAGCGAAATCGGTGAAACAAAACTACCAATGATTGTTGCTACCAATCGTGCCCCTGGCGACACGCGGCAAGGCCTTCTTTTATTGGCACATATCGATTCGGTGCATCCGATTGGCACGCTCAAGACGAACCCCTGCCGGATCGAGGATGACAAGCTTTACGGCCCTGGCGCCTTCGACATGAAGGGAGGTGCGTTTCTGGCGCTCACGGCCCTAGGTGAATTCTCCAAGCCCGACTCCACCAAACTGCCTGTCGATTTCCTGCTGGTGCCAGACGAGGAAGTCGGCAGTCATGCCTCGCGCGCATACATCGAAGATTTCGCGAAGAAGGCGCGTTACGCCCTGGTGCCCGAGCCTGCACGACCAAATGGTGGACGCTGTGTCACAGGTCGTAAAGGCACCGGCATGCTCAAACTCATTTGCACCGGCAGACCTTCGCATGCCGGCATGGCACACGAAAAGGGGCGCAGTGCAATTCGCGAAATGGCGCATCAAATTCTCGCCCTGGAAGCAATGACAGACTACACCCGCGGCATCACGGTGAGCGTTGGCACGATTAGCGGCGGCACTGTCACAAACACCGTCCCTTCACATTGTGAAGTCATGGTTGATTTCCGAATCCCCGACGAGGCGGCGGGCGAAGAAATCGTAACGCGTATTCAGGCCCTGAAACCGCATGATCCAGATGTCACGCTCACGATTGATGTCGAACTCAATCGCCCTCCTATGGTGAAGTCACCCGCAGCGGACAAGCTGTTACAAACGCTCAAACAATATGCAACTCCGTGTGGTTTTGAGCTCGACGAGGCTCCTGTTTCAGGGGGTGGTAGCGATGCTAACTTTACCGCTGCCGTTGGCTGCCCTTCGATCGACGGCTTAGGCGCTGAAGGTGACGGCGCGCATACCTTGCGTGAGCACGTATTCGTCTCGGCATTACCGCGGCGGCTAGCGTTCTGGCGCAA
>CAIYWO010000218.1 GCA_903929925.1 uncultured beta proteobacterium
CAGCGCAGTAACGATGTGTTACAAAATTGCCGTGCATTTTTTGCAAATGAGAATCATTATCGTTTAAAATGCACGCATGGATGTCTTTGCTCATGCGTTAAACCCCGCTTCAAAAAAGCCAAATCCCCAAAATATAGGGATACCAGGCTTGTCGCAGCACGGTGTTATCCACACGACTAGTCAGGCGCTGTTCTGCAACGCCCTTGAGATTCATATCCAACATGACGGTGTGTTGTATCGCCTGCGCAAAACCTCTCTCGGTAAGTTAATTCTCACTAAATAAAATTCGTATCACGGTCCCGAGCTACTCAGGGCCGTGAAGATTCTGTAATACGCACAAGCCAGCCGTCGCCAGCCAGTGCCTAAGATGCTTTAGGACACAATATGCTGAGCAAAACGCGCGCATCTCTTTATGTATTAGCACTTGGAATACACCTACCCCGACTAGTCATAGCGGATACGGATTCCCCACTGGTCACCTCAGCCAACCGGCTTGAAGAGGTCACGGTGAGTGCAACACGCAGCACCCGGCGCATTGAGGACGTGCCTGCCTCTGTCACAGTAATCGGTGCGCAAAAAATAGAGCAAGAGGGTGCACGCGATATCAAAGACCTGTTTCGTAATGAGCTTGACGTCAGCGTGCGCGCCGGGCCAACACGCTTCGGCATGGGCGGGAACTCCAGCGCCCGAGCGGGTAATGAAGGGATCAACATTCGCGGACTCGGAGGCAATCAAGTCCTCATGTTGGTTGATGGCATCCGAATTCCAAATGGCTTCAATTTTGGGGCCTTTGCGACCGGACGTGGCGACTTCCTCGATATTGATGGTCTCAAGTCAGTCGAGGTGTTGCGTGGACCCGCTTCGACGCAATATGGCAGTGACGGTCTAGCCGGCGCCGTGAGCTTCCGCACGCTTGACCCAAGCGATCTGCTTCGCTCGCAATCGGTGGCGGCATTCTCGCGACTGAGCTATGCGAGTATCGATCGGTCGACGGCAGCAACGCTTGCGGCAGCAGGTCAACGAGAGGCGTGGCAGGGGATGGTGCTCGGCAGCTATCGCTTGGGACACGAGACGGCAACACATGGCGATGATGCATCAAAAACTTTGATGCGTACACAAGCGAATCCAGCCAATTATCGTAATCGTTACCTGTTAGGCAAAGCCGTCTATTCCCTCAGTGCAGCGCAGCAACTCACACTCACGGCAGAGTCTCAATATCGCACTCAAGCAACCGAGGTCTATTCGGCGCGCGCACTGCGACCGACGGCTCCACGCGCCACGCTAGACTTCGATACACGCGATCGTATTGAACGTGATCGCGTCTCTCTTGAGCACCGAGTGACTGATTTCAACGCGGCTTGGGTGCAAAGCGCAGAGACGAAAATTTATTGGCAAGATGCCCTTGTCAATCAGTTCACTGAAGAGGAGCGTGTTCGGTCCCAACCACGAACCCGCGATAACACCTACCGCACTCGCCTGGTCGGGCTCACTTCGCAATTTGAATCGAACCTGTCTGGCTGGGTTAATCAGAAATTAACCTATGGGTTCGACTGGAGCCAAGCTCAAGTGTCTGGGCTACGCAATGGAACCGTGCCACCCTATGGTGAGGTGTTTCCGGTCAAGCCCTTCCCCGATTCACGGTATACGCAAAGCGGCATCTTCGGTCAAAGTGAAATCGAGCTTGGATCTGTCAGCGTGATTCCAGGTCTGCGCTTCGATCACTATCAGATATCCCCGTCAAACGATTCTTATGTGGGTGCCACGCCACAAAGGTCGCAGGGTCAGGCGGTGACGCCAAGGCTTGGCGCAGTGTGGAAATGGATGCCGGCTGTCTCGCCCTACGCCCAGATCGCGCGCGGATTCCGGGCGCCAACTCCTGAGCAGGTCAATAACGGGTTCAGCAATCTCGCTGCAGGCTATACGAGTATCGGAAATGCCGAGCTCAAGCCAGAATATGCCGATAGCATCGAGCTAGGCGCCCGAGGCTCGATACATGGTTTTCGTTACAGCATTGCTGGGTTTGATAACCGATATAAAAACTTTATTAGCCAGCAGCGGATCGCTGGCCGGGGCCGTCCTACAAATCCCTTTGTATACCAGTATGTGAATCTAAGCACCGCACGTATTCGGGGAGTCGTTCTTAGTACCGATACAAAAATCGACGATCGCTGGAGCCTTCAAGCTGGCATTGCTTACCTCAAAGGTACGACCGAAATCAACGGACGGGTCCAACCGCTAGATAGCGTTGAGCCACTCAAGGCGATCGTTGGTGTGCGTTATGACGCCGGCCAGTGGGGAGCACGTGGAAACATTACCTACAGCGCACCCAAATCGGTGGGTGATATTGCACAAGCCGTAGAGACACAGTTTGCGCCAGGAGCTAGCACGGTCCTCGACCTAGGTTGGTTCTGGAAGCCGAATCGCAATTTAACGTTCAACGTAAATATCAATAACGCGTTCGATGCCAAATATTGGCGCTGGTCGGATATGCGCGGGCTTGAAGAGGCAAGTGCTGTCAAGGATGCCTACACCGCAGCCGGTCGAAACGTTCAGTTTTCTTTGCGCTATGACTACTAAAGAGGTCGCCATGCTACTCAAACAAGAGACTATTCAAAATTCTTATCACGCAATGCGTCGCACACAGGGGATGCGGGTGCGTGATATCGCACAGCAGTTAAATATCACCGAAGGGCAGCTGATTGCAGCACATCTGGGCGATGCAGGCTGCGCGACAGATGCCGATCAAAGAGCTACCTCGAATTCTTTGCATGCTATCCGCTTGTCTGAAGATTGGCCTGTCATGCTGGCGTCGTTCGAGGCGTTAGGGTGCGTCATGGCGTTAACACGTAACCACGCGTGTGTGCATGAGAGCATTGGACATTACAAAAATATCAGTCACCGAAATGGCATCGGTCTCATTCAAGGTGAAGCCATTGAGTTGCGCGCTTTCTATCGCACGTGGCGATTTGGTTTTGCCGTGACTGAGTCAAGGCAGACATCCTCAAGTGCGGGGGTAAGCAAGCACGGGGTGACTCAATATAGTTTGCAGTTTTTCGATGAGACAGGGATCGCAATACATAAAGTATTTTTGCGTCCTGAGAGTGATCTACAGCAGTATCACCAGTTCGTGGAGCGCTTTCGGCATCCGTTACAGACGCTAAGCGAGTTTGCCAGCGCGCCCAGCCGTATTGCCCCGAGCCGATGCGTCACTGAACATGTGGATATCCGGGCTTTCCACCAGGCGTGGCGCAATCTTAACGATACACACGAATTTTTTGACTTACTGAAACGGTTTTCAATTTCGCGTATTGCGGCGCTGCGCTTAGCCGAAAGTGATTTCGCTCAGCCACTACAGCTAGACCAAATTGAATCTCTCTTGCTTCGTGCGGCTGGGCAAAAAATCCCGATCATGGTTTTCGTGGGTAATCAGGGGATGCTGCAAATCCACTCAGGTACGGTGAGTAGGGTCGTGCGCAGTAAAGCTTGGTTAAATATCCTCGACGATCACTTTAATTTGCATTTGTTGCTTGAGAGCGTCCAGACTCTTTGGCTGGTAAAGAAGCCAACACAAAACGGCTATGTCACGTCAATTGAGGCGTTTGATGAACAAGGTGAGCTCGTCGTCACATTTTTTGGAGAACGTGAGCTAGATAGCCCTGAGCTTCAAACCTGGAGAGAACTCACGGAATCGTTGGCAATGGAGGCTGAGGCATGCCTCCACTGAGACTGCTGCCAACGAGGCTCATTGGTCGACGCCAGCTGCTGCAAGCCGCTTGCCTGGGTGTGCTGTCCGGAATCACAAGCGCAGAGGCAGCCCAAGTGCGGGCTAATTCCAAGCGACGCGTTGTGTGCGTCGGGGGCGGACTGACCGAAATCGTTTGCGCCTTAGGGCAAGAGTCTAGCCTCGTTGGTGTGGATACAACGTCGAGATTTCCTCTCGGTGTACGACGCCTACCTAGCGTGGGATACGCCCG
>CAIYWO010000219.1 GCA_903929925.1 uncultured beta proteobacterium
CGCGAACAAGAAATGAAACGCGTGCGCACACTCGCAGAAGACTCTGCTGAAGACCGCATACTTGATGTGCTGCTTGCACCGCCGCGGGCTGCAGATGGCTCGCCGATTCGCGAAGAGAACGCGACACGCCAAACGTTTCGCAAGCGGCTGCGCGAAGGGCACCTGGACGCGACAGAAATTGAAATTGATGTCGCACAAACAATGCCCAAGATGGACATCATGACGCCGCCCGGCATGGAAGATATGGCCGAGCAGCTCAAGGGTATGTTTGCCGGCTTGTCGCAAGACAAAAAGAAATCACGCAAGATGACCGTGAAAGAAGCCTTCAAACTCCTGGTTGAGGAAGAGGCCTCCAAACGAATCAATGAGGATGATCTCAAAACAGTTGCCATCAACAAAGTCGAACAGCACGGCATTGTGTTCTTGGACGAGATCGACAAGATCGCCACGCGCCAAGAATCCGGTGGTGCTGATGTGTCTCGCCAAGGGGTGCAACGCGATTTGTTGCCGCTGGTCGAGGGTACAACGGTCACCACGAAATACGGCATGATCCGCACGGACCACATCCTATTTATCGCCTCCGGTGCGTTTCACTTGTCACGCCCGTCGGATTTGATCCCTGAGTTACAGGGCCGCTTTCCGATTCGTGTTGAACTCGATTCACTCACTGCTCAAGATTTTGTGCGCATTCTCTGTGACACCGACGCCTCGCTCACCAAGCAGTACACCGCACTACTCGCAACTGAAAATGTGCAACTGGCGTTCACAGACGAAGGGGTCGCACGCTTAGCTGAGCTCGCCTTCGACGTCAACGAACGCACAGAAAACATTGGTGCGCGTCGTCTGTACACCGTAATGGAAAAGCTACTCGAAGATTTATCGTTTGATGCAACCGCCAGCAGTGGCAAGACCATCAGTATCGATGCCGCCTACGTGAATGACAAACTAGCCGAAGCCGCTGGCAGTCAGGATCTCGCCCGTTACGTCTTATAAAAGGCAAGAAATCATGAGCACTCGCCTATCGGTTATCACCACTCGCACCGGCGATGATGGCTCCACAGGTTTAGGTGATGGCAGTCGCGTCGCAAAAGATAGCGCGCGCGTGCAAGCCATGGGCGATGTCGATGAATTGAATAGCTGCCTGGGAGTTCTGCTTGCAGAACCGCTGCCGCAAGACCTCGCAGCGATTATCGCCCCAGCTCAGCATGTACTGTTTGATTTGGGGAGCGAGCTTGCGGTACCTGGGTATTCTCTGATGAAAGCCGAACAGGTCGCATACCTAGATCAACAAATCGCTGCGTTGAATGCGAACCTACCCGCCTTGAAGGAATTCATCCTGCCAGGTGGGACACGTGCGGCCTCGCTCGCGCATGTTGCGCGTAGCGTCTGTCGTCGCGCGGAGCGTTCGGTGGTCGCACTTGGGCATGCTGTCCCGGTCGCGCCGGAACTTGGGCCGCTGCCTAGGCAGTATCTGAACCGGCTCTCTGACTTGTTGTTTATTTTTGCGCGCAGTCTGAACAAAGCAGCCGGTCAACCCGACTCGCTTTGGAAACGCACTTAACCTCGCGATACTTGCGTCTGAGACTGTTGAGTCTGTCGCTAGCGCGTCTGCAGTGATTACGTCTTTCGTGAGGCGCGCTCGCGTAGCGCGAGAAACAGCTTGATCACGATAAACAGCTCCGGCAGACCCGACAAATACGTGTCGTAGATATCGAACGTATTAGGATTTGTCACATCATCAAGCCCAGATAGCCCATCGAGATACGCATACACTTGGAACGCCAGGAATGGAAGCAGCCAGAGCGAACGATTCTTATCGACGGCCTGGACTTTCAGAATCCAATACGCAATTCCGTAAAAAATAGCTGAAATGCCGGCTACAGCCCCGATGCCATAACCAAGAATACCCTCTGAGGCTGTAGTGAAAAAGTACATCCCCAGGTTAAACACGGAGACGTAGAAAAACATCTTCCACAGCTCATTCGGATTGTCGAACGGCTTGAGCGGTGCGACAGCTGCGGGGGCTACTACAGGAGCAACCGGTGCGACGGTCGGCATCGCAGCCCCACAAGCATTACAAAACCGAGCTTCGTCGGGATTCTTGGCACCACAAGCGGTACAAAAAGGCATCACAAACCTCGTATCAGGGAATAACGTGAGTGTAAGCGGTGTAAGCAATTAATACATGCTCGCAGCACACTTCCGCCTCAATCGGACCACAATCCGCCGTTTACGTCCAACACTTCCCCAGTGATGAAAGCGGACTCAGGCGAAGCCAAGAACAAAACCGCCGACGCGACTTCCGCGGCCCTCCCCATGCGTCCCACTGGAATCAAATCGCGCAAGACTTGGGGGAAACTTGTCGTCATCGCCGAGGCGATGGGCCCGGGCGCGACCGCATTAACGGTCACGCCACTGGCGGCTAACTCGCGCGCGAGATAGGACGTCATGATGTGCACACCTGCTTTAGAGACACCATAAGCGACGTTGCCGGCACGCTCTTGTTCTTTGGGATCAATCCAGGGGCGTGGGTTACCACCGTTTTTGCCCAAGACGGAACCAAAATTAATAATCCGTCCGTGTTGCTGTTGCTTCATCACCGGCATCACCGCCTGGCAACACAGAAAGCTACCCTTTAGATTGATGTCGATGACGCGGTCCCACTCGGCTTCTGCCAACGCTTGCGCACTACCTGTTGAGACAACTCCCGCCACGTTCACCAAAATGTCCAAACGCCCATGGCGCTTGACGACCCCTTCCACACATTGCTGCACATCGCGCGCATCCGTGACGTCCAACGCAACATGCTCAATACCGCCGCCGGTATCCATCGCACCTAACCGTGTTGGCAGGTCTGCAGCAACCACCTGGCAACCATAGGAGGCCAGTGCCTCAGACACTGCACTGCCAATCCCACCGGCGCCGCCGGTCACGAGTGCGACACGGCCTGACAAAAATTGTGCTGCATACATCGACGTCTCCGACAAAACTACTTAGGTGCGCTGTTCAGCGATATTCTGCGCAGCCAGTCGCCCGAATACGAGCCCTTTCAACACCGAGGTCGCACCAGCATAGTTGGTGTAATACATGCCGATCACTTCGCCGGCCGCATATAAATTTGGCATGGGATAACCATCGGTATCCAGTACCTGACCATTTGAATTCACCTTCAGTCCACCAAAGGTAAAGACGTTTGCCGAGATAATCGGGTACGCCATGAACGGGCCGCGATCAATCGGCAACGACCAATTACTTTTGGGCGGTTGCAGACCAGTCGTGGCTACACCATCCAACTTGAGCGGATCATAATGATTTACGACAGCGGGGCACGCCGCGTTGTAGTCATCGAGTGTTTGCTCGAGCGTGTCTGGATCAATACCGAGCTTGACTGCAAGCGCCTCGATCGAATCTGCCTCGATGGCAGGCTGATCACTTCGAATCGCCAGACGATAGTTAGGAATATCTTTGATGCGCTGATCCAGAATGACGTAGGAGATCCCTTCGTCTTGCTCATAGATTCTGCGCGTGATCCGCTCGTACCAAGCATCGACCGTACCGGGCGCTTCGTTCACAAAGCGCTTGCCGGACTTGTTGACCAGAATACCGTACGGAAAAATAAAGACTGAAGGCTCTGA
>CAIYWO010000220.1 GCA_903929925.1 uncultured beta proteobacterium
ATTCCACGTCGTTCCGTGGCTTGAAGGATAACGCCCCGTGTAATAGCTCATGCGCGAAGGTCCGCACACACCAGAGTTCACAAAGGCTCGACTAAACCGTACGCCGCGCTTAGCCAGCGCATCAAGGTTCGCGGTTTTTAAGTACGGGTGTCCCTCACATCCAAGATGATCAGCACGAAACTGATCCGCCATGATGAAAAGAATGTTCTGCACTTCAGACATGGCTGACCTCTGTCTCGTTACTGTCTTTGCAGCGCTTCAATTTCCTCAGGCTCAAAGCCTGCGGCCATCCGCGCCTGCACGTTAAAGGGCCCTTTAAGCTTTGGGGCACGGTAGGTTAAAGCCAGCTCAGCATAGTGCGCAACAGGATCAACACTGCGCTGCGCACACAGCCAGCGATACCAATAATTTCCAATTGCGACGTGCCCGATCTCTTCGCGCAAAATAAGGTCCACGATCTCAGCGCCCCGGCGGTCACCGCCGCTTGCGAGCTTATGTCGGACCGCGGGCGAGGCATCGAGCCCTCGGGCCTCAAGAGTACGGGGCACGAGCGCCAAGCGCGCCAACACATCGTCCTGTGTGCGCTCGGCCATTTCCCACAAGCCATCATGTGCAGGGAAGTCGCCATAGCAATAGCCTAAGTCAGCCAAATGTTCTGATAACAATCGATAGTGCTCCGCTTCTTCCCGTGCAACACCCATCCAGTCGCGATAGAACTTTTCAGGCATGCCAGAAAATCGCCAGACAACATCCAAGGCCAGGTTAATCGCGTTGAACTCAATATGCGCCAGGGCGTGGATCAGCACTGCGCGGCCCTCCTGCGTATGCACGCTGCGCGACAATAATCCTGCCGGCGGAACAAAACTCAGAGCGGGGCGCCCAGGGATGTGCGCAACGAGCGAGCCATCCCCTATGAGGTCGGCCTCAAGCTCAATCGGGACACTGGGGTCTGCGCGTGCAATCCATGCCGCTTTTGCGTCCCAAGACGTCTCTTGCAGCGCTGCCAAGGCAATTTGTCTGATTTCGTTCACGGTTGATGGTTCTAGGATTTGGTCCGCTTGGTAATATTGTGATTATGTCTGATCTACTCTCTTCCGCAAACAGCTCTCTCCCTGCCCGAATTCCTCGTGCAGCCTTGTTGCCAGGTTTACTCGGGCTCGCGCCCTTCTGGGCCTTAGCGTTCGCAACGGCAGCAGGGACCGGGATAGATCCACTGCTCGCCCTGACCGCGCTGATCATGTATGGCGCGATTATCTTGAGCTTTGTCGGCGCATTATGGTGGGGGTTAGCAGTTCATGCCCCGGCAACGGCCCCGCGCGCCACACTCTTTATCTGGAGTGTCTTTCCTGCGCTGATTGGTTGGTTCTCAACGCTTGCATTGCCAGATGTAGGCCTGAGGATGCTCATGGCTGGTTTAGCGCTGCAGTGGGTGCTAGACACGCTGCTTGTGCGCAAAGTGCCCGGACTGATTCCAGGCTGGATGTTTCGCTTGCGCACCATGCTGACTTTCGGCGCGCTTGGCGCCTTGGGCATAGCATGGTGGCAAATCGTTTAGGCTTTTTTCTTGGCCTTCTTAGCCTTTTTTTCCGGTATGCCTAGCATCGTTCCACGGCAGCTTGCCGCGCCACAACGGCATTCGTACTGAAGCTTCAGCTTTTTGGTGAGCTTTTCATCGTCAATGATCAGACCATAATCATAGTTCAGCTCTTCACCACGCTTGATGTCTCGCTTGGCAACAATGTGCACCCGTTTGCCACCTTTACCTTCGCTGCTTTCACAGTTTGGCTCACAGGCGTGATTAATCCATCGCGCTTCGTTGCCGTGGTCATCACCATCGATGATCTTGCCAGAGCTCAACGAGAAGAAAAACGTATGAAACGGATCGTCCGGGTTGGTTGGATGCCGGCGATCTGCTTCCTTGCTACTGATCGTTTTGCCACCGTACTCGATGATGCGGGTGCCTTCAGGAATATTACGCGCTGCGAATACGCCGTTTCCGTGCACCTTGGAACGCCTAACGATATGCCAAGGTTTCTCTGCTGTTGTCATGGGTGACGCTTCTAAAGATCAGGTGTTTTTCACACCGAAACAATGTTGAGGCTCAGGGAAAGCTCCGCTGCGCACATCTTCGGCATATTGCTCGACCGCCTTGCGCATCATTGTATCGAGATCGGCATAACGTTTGACGAATTTCGGTACGCGCTCGCCACTTAATCCGAGAATATCTTCTGTCACCAAGATTTGGCCATCGCACGCCGGCGAAGCGCCGATGCCAATCGTGGGAATGGAAACTTGCGCAGTGATCTCTGCGGCCAACGTCTCCTGGACACCCTCCAGCACAATACCGAAGGCACCTGCGCCTTCAACCGCGTGGGCATCGGCAAGAATACGCGCCGCATCCTCCGGGGATTTACCTTGGGACAAATAACCACCCATCGTATTGACATACTGGGGCATCAAACCAATATGCGCCAGCACAGGAATGCCTCGCGCGGATAGATACTGAATCGTTTCGGCCATAATCGCGCCGCCCTCAAGCTTGACGGCGTCAGCACCTTGACTCAACAAATACCCTGCACTGCGAAAGGCTTGTGCGAGCGACTCCTGATAGCTACCGAAGGGTAGATCCGCGACGATACAAGCCCGTTGCGTCGAGCGCGCGACCGCAGCCGTGTGCTGCGCAATCGTCTCTAAAGAAATCGACAGAGTATTTGGCAGTCCGTAAGCAACCATTGCGGTTGAGTCGCCAATCAAAATAAAGTCAACATACTGGTCGATGGCACGTGCCACGGGGGCACTGTGCGCGGTCAACGCAACAATTTTGCGTTGACGTTTGCACGCCATCAACTGCGGGATTGTGACCCGCTTAACAATCGCCTGCACACTCATTAACGACCTTTATTCTTTCGCGGTCGTTTTAGCGGCTTTTTTTGCGACTTTTTTAACAGCCTTTTTCGCGGCCTTCTTTACAACAGCTTTTTTAGCAGCTGTTTTTGTCGCAGTTTTCGTTGCGGTCTTCGTGGCAGTCTTCGTCGCCGTTTTCGCGGCTTTCTTGGCAGGCGTTTTAGCTGCCGTCTTAGTTGCAGTTTTAGTTGCGGTTTTACGGCCAGGCTTGTCAGGGCGTGCCTCAAACTCAAAGCTCACCTTGCCATCTGCTCCACGCGCGAGATACGCCTTGAACTTGCGGTTCGTACGGCTCGAGATAAAGCCTTCAAGCAGATCCGTTTTTCCAGTCGCCAATAGCTTCACCATTTGGTCGGGGCCAACTTCCTGCTGCAAAATCACTTTGCCTGAGCGGAAGTCACAACTACGCTCCGGTCCGACAGATTTCTCGCAGATGTAGCTCATGCCGTGTTCGAAGACGGGCGCTGTGCACTTCGGACACGGTCCGAGTGCAGTACGCCCAGAAAAATCAACCGGCTCATTGGACTCTTCATCACGCTGTCCAAAATCGAACTCCAATTTTGAGTCTGGATCGAGCTTCAAAATGGCAGCAAAAGGACGTCCCATTTTGCTGATGAAGCCCTGCAGTGGACCAATATGCTTATCGGTGATGAGTGTCTCAACCTCGGAAGGCTCAAACGTACGCCCGCCTGGATGCTTGCCAATCGAAAAATCACATTTTGTACATGCATAGCGGCGGTAGTTTTCTTTTACCTCTGCACCACATTTCGGGCAGGGCGTATGCAAACTTACATAATCGCCAGGCACTGTGTCACGGTCATATTCCTTTGCCCGTTTCACAATCACTTGGGTCATCTGTGCAATTTCTTGCATGAAGGCCAAGCGCTCAAGTTCACCTTGTTCGATTTGCTTGAGCTTATGCTCCCATTCGCCGGTAAGCTCAGGCGAAGTCAATTCTTTAACATCCAAACCGTTGAGCAACGTCATCAACTGACGGGCCTTCGCAGTCGGTACCAAGTCGCGACCCTCGCGACGCAGGTAATTCTCATTGAGCAAACCTTCAATGATCGACGCACGGGTAGCTGGTGTACCTAGACCCCGCTCCGACATCGCTTGTGCGAAATCATCATCGTCCACGAGCTTGCCGGCGCCTTCCATTGCCGATAGCAAGGTGCCTTCGTTGTAGCGTGCCGGGGGCTTGGTCACCAATGCGACGGTCTCGACCTCTTCCGTGCGAACCTTCTCACCTTCGGCCACTGCAACAAGTGTCGCGTCTTCACCTTGCACTTCACGGCCCCACACAGCTAACCAACCCGGGGAGACAAGCACCTTGCCCTCAGACTTGAACTGGTGCGATTGCACGATAGTGGTGCGCGTCGTTAGACGGAATTCAGCCGCTGGGAAAAAGATTGCTAGAAAGCGCTTAACAACCAAGTCATACAGCTTTGCTTCTGCTTCGCTCAGCTCTTTCGGTATCTGTAAGGTCGGAATAATCGCAAAGTGGTCAGACACTTTTTTGTTGTCGAAGATTCGCTTGTTCGGCTTGACCCAACCGTTCTTAGTAATCGTGGCGGCATGCGGCGCTAAGCCCTTGCTGACTCCGCTACCTTCGGCGAGCGCCTCCATCGTCGCTTTCACCGTGTTGATGTAATCCTCAGGCAGATGTTTAGAGTCCGTCCGTGGGTACGTCAGCGCCTTATGCCGCTCATAAAGGCTTTGCGCAAGTGACAGGGTCGTCTTCGCCGAAAAGCCAAAACGTCCGTTGGCCTCACGTTGCAAAGAGGTCAAGTCAAACAATGCAGGAGCGGCTTCCGTTTTAGGCTTTGCGACTTCATTAACAATGCCCGGTTGCTCACGGCATGCTGCGACAACGCTCTTTGCCGCCGCCTCGGCCCACAAGCGCGATTCGTGCTGCGCGGGATCCTCTGGATTCTTTTTGAAGTTTGGATCAAACCACCGGCCTTCATACAAACCGCCAGCGGCGACAAACGTCGCCCGTACTTCCCAGTAATTGCGTGGCTCAAAGCGCCGAATTTTTTCTTCCCGCTCAAACACAATTGCCAGGGTCGGGGTCTGAACACGTCCAACAGGCGTCTTAAAGAAACCGCCATCCTTGCTGTTGAACGCTGTCATGGCGCGCGTGCCATTAATACCAACCAGCCAATCAGCCTCGGCGCGCGAACGGGCCGCGGCCTCCAGAGGCTTCATCGTGTCGTCTGAACGCAAATGCGTAAAGGCCTCACGGATCGCGTCTTGCGTCATGGATTGCAGCCACAAGCGTTGGACCGGCTTTTTTTGCGACGCATACTGTTCGATGTAGCGAAAAATCAGCTCACCCTCACGCCCGGCGTCACATGCATTAATCAGTGCTGAAACGTCTTTACGCTTGATCAGTCTCACCAGCATCTTGAGGCGCTCGGCAGATTTCTTATCGCTGGGTCCAAGC
>CAIYWO010000221.1 GCA_903929925.1 uncultured beta proteobacterium
AGTAGACTTAATGAAACAGGCACTCGCGGCCGCGAAAGACAACAAGGCAGCGACAGGATCACGGTTCGAAATTTATCCAGATGCACCGCACGCCTTCCACGCGGATTACCGTGCAACCTATCAAGCAGGCCCAGCGAAAGACGGTTGGGAAAAGTGTCTGCAGTGGTTTAAGACGCACGGCGTGTAATAGGCTCGAGGGTAAGTATGAATTGCTCGGGCGAAGCTCAGGCACGATCATTAAAACAATTACGATTACATATCAGGAGACGCACCATCATGGTAAATGTTTCATTTAAGAAAGGGCTGCTCGCTGTCGGAGTTGGTGCAGCGCTGTTTACAGCGACAGTATCTGCTCAAGATATCCAGGCGCAGCGGCTGTACGCACAAAGTTTGGCAGCCACATGTGCCAACTGCCATGGCACGAACGGTGTGAGCGCGCCGGGCGCCACGATGCCTGTGATCAACCAACTCTCAAGCTCTGTGATGTATGAACAACTGCAAGCTTTCAAGACAGGAGCTCGCACAGGAACGATCATGCACCAGCTCGCAAAAGGCTACACCGACGAACAGTTGAAAATAATTGCCGATGTACTCGGCAAGAAGAACTAAGGAGACAATAATGAATCGTCGAATTTTTCTGGGCCAAACAGCCGCAGTAGCCGGACTCGCAATGGGTGTGAACACGCAGGTGCGCGCCAATACCCTGAAGTCAGCACAGATTGTTGTTGTGGGTGCTGGGTATGGCGGCGCAACGACTGCCAAGTACCTGCGCTTGCTGTCGAACAACACCGCTCAAGTCACCTTGATTGAACCAAACGCAGAATTCATTTCGTGCCCGATGTCTAACTTGGTTGTCGGTGGATCGCGTCAGATCGCAGATATCACCACGCCCTACGCTGGCTTAGAAAAGAATCATGGCGTCAAGATGGTTAAAGATTCTGTTGCGAGTATTGATGCGCAAAAGAAGACTGTGCAGCTTGCGTCGGGCAAGACGGTTAAGTACGACAAGCTTGTACTGTCCCCAGGCATCGGCATGATGATGGATAAGGTCGAGGGACTCGAGGCGGCGAACAAGGCCGGTGTGACGTTACAAGCGTGGAAGGCGGGTCCAGAGACTGTTGCGTTACATAAGCAGATCGCCGACATGAAAGATGGCGGTGTATTCGCTATTTCAATTCCTCTCGCGCCATATCGTTGCCCACCGGGACCTTATGAGCGTGCTTGCCAGGTTGCCAGTTATTTAAAGCAACACAAGCCAAAGTCTAAAGTGCTGATACTCGATGCAAACCAGGACGTGATTTCAAAAGGCAAGCTCTTTAAAGAGGCATGGGCCAAGATGTATCCAGGCATGATCGAATACAGGCCTGAGCACAACGTCACGGGTGTCGATGCTAAGACCCGTACGATTAAGCTTGATGTACAGGATGACGTCAAAGCAGATGTATTGAATGTATTGCCGCCAATGCGCGCCGGAGATCTTGTCGTGAAAGCGGGGCTAGCAGATGCGAACGGACGTTGGTCGACAGTCAACTACCTGAACTTTGAATCAACAAAAGCCAAGGATATACATATTATTGGTGATTCGATTCAGGTCGCACCGCTTATGCCTAAGTCAGGACACATGGCGAATCAGCATGCAAAAGTGACTGCTGCGGCCATCGTTGCTGAGTTAGCAGGGATTGCAATCAATCCGCAACCTGTGTTGACCAACACCTGCTACAGCTTTGTGAGCGCGACCGATGTAGTTCACGTTGCCAGTGTGCATCAATACGTTGCCGCTGAAAAAACCTTCAAAACGGTGGCGGGCTCAGGTGGAGTATCAACAGCACCAACCGCGCTCGAAGGAACTTATGCGTGGGGCTGGGCTAAAAATATTTGGTCTGATGCGTTAGTGTAAGTTTGTATCTCAGTACTAAAAGAAAACGGGCTGCTTCAAAACATTGAAGCAGCCCGTTTTCATGCATCGAGGTCAAACCTTGCCTTGGGTTTTTGTATCAAAGTCGCTCGCATCATGACGTTCGCGCAACTGCTCTGATGCGTCGCCCGTCATACGGTTCACCATGCGGCCACGCTTCACAGCAGGTCTACTGTAAACGTGCTCGGCCCAGCGTTGAACGTGACTATATTCATGAACGGCCAAGAATTCTGCCGCGCTATACAGCCAACCCTTCACCAGTCCGCCGTACCAGGGAAAAACGGCAATGTCGGCAATCGTGTATTGATCCCCCGCAAGATATTCGTGCGAGGCAAGATGTCGATTAAGTACATCTAACTGACGCTTGGCTTCCATCGTGAATCGGTCAATCGGATACTCAAACTTTTCTGGTGCGTACGCGTAAAAATGACCAAAGCCACCACCCACGTATGGCGCACTGCCCATTTGCCAAAAGAGCCAGTTCAGGGTTTCGGTCCGACCCGCAATGTCCCTTGGTATGAAGGCTTTAAATTTATCTGCGAGATAGAGCAAGATCGCGCCGGATTCAAAAACGCGTAACGGTACTGGGCTGCTGCGATCAACTAAAGCTGGAATCTTAGAGTTAGGGTTGACCTCGACAAAGCCCGAGCCAAACTGATCTCCGTCTCGAATGTTGATCAGCCACGCATCGTATTCTGCGCCATGACAGCCAACGGCTAGCAACTCTTCAAGCAAAATCGTGACTTTAATTCCGTTGGGTGTTCCCAAAGAATAGAGTTGCAATGGGTGCTTGCCAACGGGTAGGACCTTTTCGTGTGTTGATCCTGCAATCGGCCGATTGATATTGGCGAAAGCGCCGCCGCTTGGTTGATCCCATGTCCATATTTTAGGTGGGACGTAATGTCTTGAATTTGGCATAGAGGGAGATTTAGAGCCTAGACAGCGCCGAAGTTTTATCTTTTGGGTGTTAGGTATTCAGGCAAATCAAGGCGAAGCCTCGTGCTTATTGGTGCCGGAGAAAGGAATCGAACCCTCGACCTTCTCATTACAAGTGAGCTGCTCTACCAACTGAGCTACTCCGGCATTTTGCTTTTATTCCAAAGCGGCACGAATTATAAATGATTTGCTCGGACTAGGTTGTTCGATGCAAATGTTGTTTATACGTGCCTATTTCACAACGGTCAGTCTGGGCTTCTTGGGGTCCGGCGATGGTGTTGAGGCATCGCTAGCCTTAGTGGGCTCTACGGCTGCTGGTTTCGCCGCAGCTGGAGCTTGTGCGGTCAGTTCTGTGCTTTGCTCGACTTCAAAACCCATCCCAGCACCCGTCTCACGCGCGTAGATAGCTGTGACGGCAGCAACCGGTACGTACAGATTTTCAGTGACACCGCTAAATCGTGCTTGAAATTCAATGGCGTCGTTACCCAGCACCAAACGATTTGTCGCAAGCGACCCAATGTTTAAGGTGATTTGGCCATCCCGCACATGAGCGGGTGGTACTAGGGTATTGCCATCCACCCGCGCCACAATATGCGGTGTGTAACCATTGTCCGTACACCACTCATGCAATGCACGAATCATGTACGGTTTTGTGGAGGTTTCAGCCATTGTGGTGTGTGGTGATGTCGCGCTCGAAGGGATTACCCCGCGATTAGCGGCGCATCACCTTCTCGGACGGCGTTAACGCTTCGATATAGGCCGGACGCGAAAAAATACGCTCGCCGTACTTTTGGATCGGCGCTGCAGTTTTCGGCAACTCAATACCATAGTGGTCTAGACGCCAGAGCAAGGGTGCCATTGCCACGTCAAGCATTGAGAATTCTTCGCCAAGCATGTATTTGTTCTTGAGCAGCAGTGGTGCGAGTTGTGACAGACGGTCACGAACAGCAGCACGCGCCACATTCAGACGCTTTTCGTCGCCGCGTATCGCACGGTCTTCAAGCGCAGCAACGTGAATGAAGAGTTCTTTTTCAAAGTTATACAAAAACAAGCGAGTACGCGCACGCATCACTGGATCCGCAGGCATCAACTGTGGGTGTGGAAAGCGTTCGTCGATGTATTCATTGATGATGTTCGACTCATACAGAATCAGATCGCGTTCGACCAAAATAGGTACTTGGCCGTAAGGGTTCATGACCGCGATGTCTTCTGGCTTGTTGTACAAGTCAATGTCGCGGATTTCAAAATCCATACCCTTTTCGAACAACACAAAGCGGCAGCGATGTGAAAATGGGCAGGTGGTTCCGGAGTAAAGGACCATCATGATGGATTTCCGTCCTAAAAATGAATGCGGATAAAAGCGAAAGGCCAGCGTCTACGTCGAGCAGACGCTGGCCCGAAAAAACAACTTACTTAACGTGCTTCCAGAACGAAGCGTTCAGGCGCCAAGCAATCACAAAGAACAGGGCCAGGAAGAGCAAGACCCACACGCCGATTTGCTTGCGTGTTTGTTGGATAGGCTCAGACATCCAGGTCAAGAATGCAGTCAGGTCAGCGATATCGCTGTCGTAGGCGGCAGTGCGCTGTGGCTCGATTGACTTGAACTTATGATCCACGCTTGCCTTACCGCGGAAGTTAGCCAGAGGCTCAACTTTTGAGGTTGCGTAACCACTTGCATCGAACGTTGTGACGATACGCTCCCAACCTGCAGGCTTACCCGATTGAGCCGGTGTCTGGTGCACCACTGTTGTGGTCAGCTCACGCGGTCCTTGACGTTCCCACAATACGTGAGGCATACCTGAGTTTGGAAACGCCAAGTTGTCCCAACCGGTAGGCTTGCTTGCGTCTCTGTAGTAAGTGCGCAGGTAGGTGTAGATGTAGTCGGAGCCTGTTGGGCCTGCGTTGATGGATTTTGCTCTTGCCATCACCGACAAATCGGGTGGAGTGGCACCGAACCACATCTTCCCGTCTTTGGCCGATATTGAGCCCATCATTAAATCGCCAACTTTCTCTCCAGTGAACAACAAGCTTTCGCGGATTTGCTGGTCGGTCAGGCCAATATCCTTGAGTTTGTTGTAGCGCATCGCAGAGGCACTGTGGCAGTTCAAGCAATAATTGACGAATAGCTTGGCACCGTTTTGCAACGCGGCGAGGTCGCTAATACGGTTAGGCGCTTGTTCGAGAGGGAACTCGCCGCCGGCAGCGTGTGCACCAGAGCAGGTGATTACTAGGGCAAGAGCACAAAGCAGCTTCTTGATCATGGTCATTCCGTAATTAAAGTTAGGCTCAATGTGCGTGGAACGTGACACGGTCGGGGACCGGTTTGAACGTGCCCAGGCGGCTCCAGATTGGCATCAGGAAGAAAAATGCCAGATAGATGAGCGTGCCGATTTGCGACATCAGGTTGAAAATGTCTGTGGGTGCCTGGGTACCGAGGTAGCCCAACACGATAAAGTTCACGAAGAAGATGCCGTAGAGCGTCTTGTGCCAGCCTGGACGGTAGCGGATGGATTTGACCGGGCTGTAATCGAGCCAAGGTAGAAAGAACAGCAAGACGACGGCGCCGCCCATGGCGACCACACCCCAGAATTTGGCGTCAATCACACGCAGCAACACGGCTACGGCAATCAGCACGACTGGGGCAATCAGCTTCATGATGCCTTTGACACGCAAGAACAACACGATCGCAGCCAACACAGCACCCCCAGCCAAGACCCAGGTGAAGTCATCGGTGGTTGCACGCAGCATTGAGTAGAAGGGTGTGAAGTACCAGACCGGAGCAATGTGCAAAGGCGTCTTAAGCGGATCGGCCGGGATGAAGTTATTGAACTCGAGGAAGTACCCTCCCATCTCTGGCGCAAAGAAAACAATGGCCATGAAGATGATCAGGAAGCCTGCAAGCCCCATGATGTCGTGTACGGTGTAGTAGGGGTGGAATGGAATTCCATCAAGAGGGCGTCCGAACTTGTCTTTTTTCGCTTTGATGTCGACGCCGTCAGGGTTGTTGGAACCCACTTCGTGCAATGCGACGACGTGGGCAGCCACTAGACCCAGCAATACCAGCGGAATTGCTATGACGTGGAAGGCAAAGAAGCGATTCAGTGTGGCATCTGACACAACGTAGTCGCCGCGAATCCAGATAGAGAGCTCAGGTCCAATAAAGGGAATCGCTGAGAACAGGTTCACGATAACTTGCGCGCCCCAGAACGACATCTGACCCCATGGCAGGAGGTAGCCGAAGAAGGCTTCAGCCATTAAGCACAGGAAAATCCCGACGCCGAAGATCCAGACCAGCTCGCGTGGCTTGCGGTAGGAGCCATAAATCAGAGCGCGCACCATATGTAGGTACACGACAACGAAAAACATCGACGCGCCGGTTGAGTGCATGTAGCGGATAAACCACCCGCCAGGCACTTCGCGCATGATGTATTCAACTGACTGGAAGGCAAACTGTGCATCTGGCTTGTAGTGCATAACCAGGAAAATGCCTGTCACGATTTGAAGCACAAGCACTACAAGCGATAGGGCGCCGAAAAAATACCAAAAGTTGAAGTTCTTCGGTGCGTAGTATTCAGACAGATGCGCTTTGTAAGTTGATGTCAACGGAAAGCGACGGTCTATCCAGCCTAACAGTCCGGTCGTTTCGACGGATTTTTCGCCAGCCATGAAACGGCTCCTTTTACTTTAATCAGTATCGCGTTATGCGGTGTGGTTCAGGGGGCGGGTTAGGCCTTGTTGTTCTCGTCGACACCAATAATGATGCGGGTATCGCTCAGGTATTGGTATGGAGGCACTTCGAGGTTGTCCGGTGCGGGCTTGTTTTTGTACGCGCGTCCGGCCATATCGAAGGTTGATCCGTGGCATGGGCACAAGAACCCGCCGTCCCAATTATTGGGCAAGCTAGGCTGCGGGCCCGTTGCAAACTTCGGTGTCGGCGAGCAGCCCAAGTGCGTGCAGATGCCAACAGCAACGAAAAGATCTGGCTTGCGCGAGCGCCACTCGTTCTTTGCGTAAGGAGGCGTAAAGCCAGGACGCAATGATTTTGGATCTGCGAGCTCAGCATCGTTTTGCTTGAGCGAGCCAAGTTGTTCTTTGGTGCGGTTGATAATCCAAACCGGCTTGCCGCGCCATTCGACCGTGCGCATTTCGCCCGGTGCAAGGGTGCTCACGTCCACTTCGACCGGGGCACCCGCTGCGCGAGCTTTTTCGCTGGGCGCAAAAGTGCTGACAAATGGGACGGCTAGTGCCGCTCCAGCCGCTCCGCCAACGGCACAGGTCGTGCCGATCCAGAAGCGACGTGAGGGATCTGACGGCAGGGTTGGAGGTACCGCGCCTTCGTCATCGTGGACAATCGAATCGTGACTCATCTTCTATCCTTATCGCAGCCAATGTGTTTGAGCCAACACATTGCAGACTAGTTCATTGTGGCAATGCTTGGAGGCGCCTTTGCTGGGGTTGCCCCGTTGGGATCGCTCTAAAGCAGTTGCTGCAACTTAAATTAACCCCTTATTATAGCGCTAGCGAACGCAGACTCACAGTAGGGGAAAGAGAAATGATTCAAGGCAAAGAAATTTTGAAGGAATCGCGCGGAATATTTAAGGAATTCCGTGAGTTTGCGGTGCGTGGCAACGTTGTTGACCTTGCAATCGGCGTGATTGTGGGGGCAGCGTTTGGCAAAATCGTCGACTCCCTCGTTAAGGATATCGTGATGCCAATCGTCAACTTTTTGGTTGGCGGTTCGATGGACTTCAGTAACAAGTTTGTCGTGTTAGCGCGTCCGGCGGGCTATGCCGGGCCAGAAACGTATGCTGATCTGACCAAGGCGGGCGCGACGATTTTTGCTTGGGGTAACTTTTTAACCATTGTGATCAACTTTATTTTGCTCGCGTTTGTGATCTTCTGGATGGTGAAAGCGATCAACACCGCGCGCAAGAAGATGGATCTGGAAGCGGCTCCGCCGCCAGTGCCGGAGAACGTGCTTTTGCTACGTGAGATCCGAGATTCACTCAAAAAATAAGCGAATTAAACCGGGTTGTCGATGTCAATAAAGTCAACCTGAACGCCAAACTGCTGTTGGACTGCCTGACCGAGTGCCTGAACGCCGTAGCGTTCAGTTGCATGGTGCCCGGCACCGATAAACCCGACACCAGACTCCCGGGCGAGATGCACAGTGGGTTCTGAGACTTCCCCGGTGATGAAAAGGTCAGCACCCGCATCAATCGCCTCACTAAACATTCCTTGCGCCGCGCCTGTACACCACGCGATGGTTTTGACTGGCTGATCGACTGCGCCAACCACAAGTGGTTCGCGACCCAGTCGCGTCGCGACTTGTTTAGCCACCTGACCTAGCATCGTGGCTCCCGGCATGGAGCCTAGCCAAATCAGATTTGAGGGGTCCCGGTCCGCCACCAGACCTAAGCGCGAGGCGAGCTGTGCGTTATTGCCCAGCGTTGGATGTGCATCAAGAGGCAGGTGGTAGGCGATTAAATTGATGTTTGCTGCC
>CAIYWO010000222.1 GCA_903929925.1 uncultured beta proteobacterium
AGCTTTGAGGCCGCCGTGTTGTTGCAAACAACAATAAAACAAGGAGGTACAGAAAGCTTGGCCTGTTCCCAAAGAGAAAAAGTCTTTTCGTAGTGGCCGTAAAGCGCTTGTAACGCTGTCTGAAGTTGCACAGGAAGATCCATCGGATCCAGTGCGTCACCTTTGCCACGACCTTTTTTAGGCATTTTTTTGCCAATGTGTTCCCACAAGTTTCGAAACATTGGCACTTCTGCGCCCGCAATGTTGTCCGCAACTGGCACACGTGGCAGCTTCACAATGCCGCACTCAATCGCGTCCATCAGGGAAAAGTCACTCATCGTCCAAGGAAATAACGTGCCTTCAGCATAGCCGGAACCGCTGAGGAAGAAGGGAGTCGCTGAGAGGTCAATTACCCGTGCTACTTTCAGCTGCCGATTCACTGCCTCGAGGCCAGAGATCCACATACGAGCCGCTTTATTATTTTCATCGGCCTCTTTCTTTTCATCGCCCATTAGACCGTCCTCTGCGTCTTCAAGTGGTTTTTCTCGGTAACAATGGTGAGCCTCATCGTTAATCACGAGAATATTACTCAAGCCCATGAGACCTGGCATCACGCGCTGAAGCATTTGCCCTTCAGTTTCTAGCGTGTTTAGGTGTTCGCCCCCACGACCCTCCAAAAGTTGCCGACCGCCCTTCGAAATTTCGCTCCGCTCGCGTTGTTTGAACGCATGATAATTTGTGATGACAATTTTTGCTCTCTGCAAGTCTTCAAGCATGTCACTTGGTACCAATTCGCGACTTGCATAGTAACTATCAGGATCATTCGGTTGGAGTACTCTCAGGCGGTCACGTATCGTTAAACCTGGCGCAACGATCAAGAAACCATGGGTAAACTTTTTACTATTCGGTCGCCTAGCGTAATTTATCGTCTGCCACGCGATCAGCATTGCCATCACGGTAGTTTTGCCAGCACCAGTAGCTAGTTTCAAAGCCAAACGCATCAACTCAGGATTTGCATCGTGATTTGCGTTGGCAAGATGGTCAATAAAGGCCTGACCAGTTTTACCAAGTTGCGGCGCTACTTCTGAGAGCCAAATCGCAGTTTCAACCGCCTCGACTTGGCAGAAAAAAGGCCGAACTCCGCTGAACGGGTGATGTCGCCAGTGCTGCAATAAACGGGCAGTCTCGGGGGTCACTCTCCAACTGCTGGGATCTGGCAATTCCCGCCATTTCTTAACTTCTAGCCTGACCGCGTTAATGATTGCAGTATGGTCATAGCGCTGTTGCTGAGTTGACAGCCCGTGCCCTTCGTCGAAAAGAAGAGAATCTTGTGTCGCCACACCTTTTTGCTTGCGTGGCTTCGGTATCGGCGTAATAAACTCGGCTGGGCGCCGAGTATCTAGCACCCGCTGAGTGGGCTGGCCTAGTGGATCTAGCTCCCAGTGCAATCTCGGCGGATCATAAGGAGTATTTAGTATTGGTCGTTCGAAGAAAGCGTTTTCTGACGTCGTCATTTTGATCGCATATTTTTAGAGCGTAGATTTTGTGCGTTTCAGTTACCCATAGGGACAATGGTAACCGCCAAACCAAAATAGGACTACTTCTCTAAAACCTTATACGGGTTTGCAGTCTCATGTGGTGATACATAGAGCTCACACCGAAAACATCCAATTTAGAGGCAACACGTAGCC
>CAIYWO010000223.1 GCA_903929925.1 uncultured beta proteobacterium
CTTAGAGGGCGTCCCAGCCGTCGGAGACTCTTTGCGAGACCTGCAGGCATCCGCTGCTGCGGGCTGCTTGCCTTGGCTTGTGCAGACGGGCAATGGCGGCAAGACCCAAGCGAAAGGGGGCCTCCCTCCAGGCACACGCGTTGCCAAGGACCTAGCCGACGCGGTCGACCAAATTCTGTCCGAGACTAATTAAATGATGCTCGCGCTTCGCGCTACCGCTTTTACGCTTTTTCTGATCGTGACCGTGATCCCTTACGCCTTTGCCTGCATGCTGTGGGCACCACTATCACTGAGTTGGCGCTACAAGCTGACGATGGGTTGGCCACGGCTCGCTGTGTGGGGAGCGAAAGTCATTTGCGGTGTCCACTGGAAAGTGCAAGGCTGGGAAAACCTCCCGAATGGCCCCGCAATCGTGCTCTCAAAGCATCAGTCTGCCTGGGAAACATTGTTTTTGCCCTCTCATCTTCCGCGCGAAGTTTGTTTTGTCTATAAGCGCGAACTACATAGCGTGCCGTTTTTTGGGTGGGGTCTCGCCCTCTTGGCGATGATCCCCATCGATCGCAGCAAAGGGCGCGACGCCTTCGAACAAGTTGTAAAAGTCGGTCAACAACGCCTAAATGAAGGACGCTGGCCGATCTTGTTCCCAGAGGGAACGCGTATCGCACCTGGCAAAACAGGACGTTTCAAGATGGGAGGTGCGCTGCTAGCAACACGCACAGGTGTTCCGATTATCCCCATTGCTCACAACGCAGGGGAGTGCTGGCCACGTAACGCCTTCATTAAAAGACCTGGCTGCATCACAGTCTCCATCGGACCTGTCATTGATTCAACGGGCCTGACCCCAGAAGAATTGAACGAAAAAGTTCAGGCATGGATAGAGGGTGAAATGCAACGCTTAAACCCCGAACGCTACTCAATATAACAATGAGCCAGCTCGAGCTTTTGCTTTCCGACGCAGACAGCCCTAAGCCTAGCTGGACCATCGCGCCCGCGACTATTCCCCTTGGGGCAAAATGGCGCGTCGTGCATCACGGTGATCAATCGGTCGGCTTTATCTTGATGCGCTCGCGGCGTCGTAGTATTGGCTTTGTCATTCTCGACGAGGGCTTACGGGTCACCGCCCCGAACTGGGTCACGCTTTCCCAAATCGACGCCGCAGTTGTTGAAAAAATGCCTTGGATTCTAGCCAAACTCCAAGACTGGCAAGCCCGCAAACAGCGTTTAGCCATGTCAGAGACGCGTTGGCAATCCGGCGGGGAACTTCCCTACATGGGCTGTCGCATCGTCCTGCGTAGTGGCGTACCAGGGCCGCACGTTCCGCATGGATCGCCTTACTTCGAGGGTGATCCTGATGCGCCGCGAGAGGGCCAAGCACTTTGGCTGCCCTTGCCTAATGACGCTGACACGCATCGCATGCGGGACATGACGCAGGCCTGGCTGCAGTCTCGCGCAGCAGTCTGGTTTGATGTGCGTATCAAGCACTTTCTCGCCACCACAGGATTATCGATTCGACGATGGCGGCTATCGTCTGCCGCAACGCGTTGGGGTTCCTGCACCAGTGACGGCAACATTATGCTGAACTGGCGACTGATCCATTTCTCACCCATGGTGATTGACTATGTCATCGCGCACGAGCTCGCACACCTAAGGGAAATGAATCACAGCCAAGACTTCTGGTCAGAGGTCGAACAACTTTACCCAGATTTTCACCTGGCCAAAAATATCCTCCGACATCACACGCCAGACGGCATCCCCGAGATCTAGCCGACCGTTTGAGCGGTTATCATGACATCATCTTTTCCTATTTAATTTAGGCATCACAGAGGTTTCATTATGCGAATTCTTCACACCATGCTGCGCGTCGGTAATCTCGATCGCTCAATCGAGTTCTACACCAAAGTATTAGGGATGCGCGTGCTGCGCAGTACTGAATATCCAACCGGCCGCTTCACCAACACCTTCGTTGGCTATCAGGACGAGCGCGATGGGCCTGCACTAGAGCTCACTTACAACTGGGACACATCGTCCTACGATCTCGGCACCGGTTACGGACATATCGCCTTACAAGTCGAAAATGCCTACGAAGCCTGTGATCGCGTCCGCGAATTAGGCGGAAAGGTCACGCGCGAGGCAGGTCCCATGAAACATGGCTCAACCGTGATCGCCTTCGTAGAAGATCCTGACGGTTACAAGATCGAATTTGTTCAAAAGAAATTTGACTAAGCCTATTGCCCTCGGCTGACACTGCAAGCTTCATGAAAATCGTCATCGCTCCAGACTCATTCAAAGAGTCTCTCTCGGCACCCGAAGTCGCTTTGGCGATCGAACGCGGCATCAAGCGTGCGCTTCCCCAGGCGACAGTCGTACGCGTCCCCATGGCAGATGGCGGAGAAGGAACCGTGGAAGCAGTGCTCGGGGCGACCACGAGTGAGCGTCGCGTGAATACCGTGCTCGATGCTCTTGGACGCCCGATTCAAGCCACTTGGGCGCGACTACCTGAGGACACAGCGGTCATTGAAATGGCTTGTGCCGCAGGCTTAGAGCACATTAAGCCTGCGGACCGCGACCCCATGCATGCAACAAGC
>CAIYWO010000224.1 GCA_903929925.1 uncultured beta proteobacterium
GAAGTCAAAGATACCCCCGAAGTGCAGACTCGCGCGCAGTGTAATCGGCGAGTCTTGAGGCGATTTGGTTCTGACGTTCGGCTTCCATGCGTATATTTCCAGCTATTTGATTGAATAAACACAGTATTTTAACGGACGTGGGGAGGGATTACGCCGGCTGTGCGTGCTCTAGGACGAGTTGGACCGAAACCATGCCGTTCCAGACGTTTTGTTCGAGCCGATACGCAGCTTGTATGCGCTCTGGTAGGCTGTCGGTGCGTCCAAACCAAATCGCGTCAAAGCGCTGTGAGCCCCGCTCTAGAACGAGCTTTAGATGCTTTTCACCCACAAGCTTCTGGTTACGAATGCGAAATTCATCTAAGAATAACGGAGCGGCAAAGCCAGCACCCCAAACTTCCTGGGCTAGTAAGCCGGCGACCTGTGCGTTGGCGTAGCCCGTTTCAAGAGACCCATCGGTTTCGATCACTGGCTCAAAGCTCTTGCGACCGGTCATCTCAATCACCGCTTGTTCGAACGCTGGCGCAAAGCGCTCAAAGTCGTCGCGTCCGAGTGTCAGACCCGCTGCCATGGCGTGGCCGCCAAATTTGCGGATCAGGCCCGGATGTCTCTTTGACACCAAATCCAGCACATCGCGCAGGTGTACGTCTGGAATCGAGCGACCTGAGCCGCGCAGCTCATCATCCCCGGCTGGTGCGAAAGCAAGTGTTGGACGAAAAAATCGTTCCTTAAGGCGGGAGGCCACGAGCCCGACAACACCTTGATGCCACTCTGGGTGCATCACACAGACAGACGCACCAACTTGCCCAGCTTCAACATTCTCTGTTGCGCTGAGGGCTTGCTCTTTCATTACGGTTTCAATTTGCCGGCGCTCTCGGTTAATGGTGTCGAGCTCGCGCGCCAATTCGAGCGCTTCCATGTCATCGTCCGTGGTGAGGCAGCGTATGCCCAGGCCCATATCCGCCAATCGTCCAGCGGCGTTGATTCGGGGCCCCAGGGCGAAGCCTAAGTCGAACCCACTAGCGGCCTGTGGGTCACGCGCGCTGACTGCAAAGAGTGCACGTATGCCGGGTTGCATCAGACCGCGACGCATACGATCAAGTCCCCTTGTCACAAGTAGACGATTGTTCGAGTCAAGCTTGACAACGTCCGCCACGGTCCCGAGGGCAACGAGATCAGCCAGCGCCTCTAGTTTTGGTGCGGTGGCTTGGGTAAAGATATTTCGACGTCTGAGTTCGGCGCGTAAGGCGATCATTAAATAGAAAATGACGCCGACCCCAGCAAGATTCTTGGAAGGGAAGTCGCAACCCGGCTGGTTAGGATTTACGATTGCCAAGGCCTCCGGCAAGGTCTGACCGGGTAAGTGATGGTCCGTGACAATGACGCCAAGGCCATGACGATTCGCTGCGGCAACACCCTCAACACTGGCGATGCCGTTGTCCACGGTGATGAGTAAGTCAGGACGACCCGCCTTGTGCACGAGTGCCAGATCCACAACGGCTTCCGATAGTCCATAACCGGTCTCGAAGCGATTCGGTACTAAGAAATCAACAATGGCCCCCATGGAGCGCAATGCCCGCAGACCCACTGCGCAGGCGGTCGCGCCATCACAGTCGTAGTCGGCGACGATCAGCATCCGCTTGCCCGCTTCAATGGCATCGGCAAGCAAGATAGCTGCACGCTCATTTTGTGTCAGGGTGTTGGGCGCAAGCATGGCGGGCCATTCAAGGCGAACGTCGTCCGCTTGGGTGATGCCACGCGCCGCCCACAAGCGTGCGAGTAATGGGTGTAGACCGGAGCCGGCCAGGCGCAGTGCTGCAGCATCGTTACTGCGACGAATGGTTAGTTTTGGAGATTCCACCAGTCGGTCCAATTTTGCTTGCGCTGTGGAAGCAAGAACTGCCACCAGCGCGGGATGAAGGGATTAAGACGGACTGCATGACGTTGGCCCGTTAGGGCGATGATTGGCTGCTCGCTCGTCTTGGTCGAGTGTTGTTTGAGGGTGAGCTCTAGTTCGGACGAGACTGCCGGGAGTTGCGCAATCCATTGCGCCCAGTCGCCTTCTAGGCAGGCGTCAGCCAGTAAATTAATCGTCTGAACAGGCGAGGGTGCTGGATTGGGGCGCCAGCCGTGTGCGCCGCCATACAGCCAGAGCGAATTGATGGGTGGGAGGCCGCGCTCTGCGCGCAAGGCATTAACTGGGTGCGTATGCCAAAGCATCTGAATTTCATTTAGGAGGCGACGCCACGCTTTAAAACTTGGGTCTTGGGGCCACCAGTCAGATAACGACATCTGCGCCACAGCCTCTGGGCTCATGGAGAGTGCTTGTGTGGCGTTGCCTGGCCAGATACGCCAAAGATTGGCAGTTAAGGACAGGGCAGATATCTCAGATCCGGCCCACAGCGAGCTAGCGGCCTCAAAGAGCGCATCGGCTTCATGCGGTGCAATGTTCAGGGAGTGCGGCGCAAGCATACGCGCACCCTCGCGACCAATGGTAATCGAGCAAAGCTGCGCGACCCATACCGGTTCATTGCCCACTTGGATGCCCGCGGCAAGAGGGGCAAGCCCGGCTCCCAGGTTCGGGCCGTGTGAGGATTCTTGGGACGTCTCTGAGCTGTCGTTTGATGGCATGGCGTCTGGGTAGCCCAGTCTGCGCAACAGCAGTGCTTCGCGAGGAGTGCAGCCAGTTCGCTCAGGTGCCAGCGACAGGACCTGGGCAGGCCGACGTTCGAGTAGCTCAAGGAGGTACGGGCAATGCCTCTTTAGCTCCAGGGCTAAATCCGGCGCAACGGAGGTCGGCACGAGGCTTCCGGGTATCAGAATTTCCATGAGAGGATTGTAGTGGGATGATCGGCTGAGCGGGGGTTTGATGCGATAATGTCCTTGTGCTGAAATTACCTTATGAAATCTGGATCGGTGCCCGCTATGCGGGGTTAAGTAGCTCGCGCGGCCGGGGTGGCCGACGCGACCGCTTCGTCTCGTTTGTCGCCGCAAGCTCGATGGCGGGTATTGGTCTGGGTGTTGCCGCCTTGATCGTCGTCTTGTCGGTCATGAACGGCTTTCAGAAAGAAGTCCGAGACCGCATGCTCTCGGTCTTACCCCATATTGAAATCTTCGTGCCTGGGTCCGATGCCACTGCGGCGCTCGACGGCTGGCAGACACTCGTTGCGAGTGCAAAACGCTCTCCTGCTGTGCTGGCGGGTGCGCCCTTTGTCGCGGCGCAGGGCATGCTGATGCGTGGCCAAAGCTTGCGGGGGGTGCAGGTGAGGGGCATTGACCCCGTCGCTGAAAAAGATGTCTCAGACGCAGGTCGGCAAATGGTAGATGGTCGCCTGACTGATCTCAAACCTGGCGCTTTCGGTATCGTGTTGGGACAGGATCTTGCCGATATATTGCAAGTGCGGGTCGGGCAGACTGTCATGATGCTTGCCCCGGCCGCCAATATCAGCCCAGCGGGTTTTTCTCCACGCATGCGTCAATTCACTGTCGTCGGCACCTTTCGGTCCGGACATTTTGAATATGACTCTTCCCTTGCTTTTGTAGATGCGTCTGATGCGGCAAAGGTATTTCGTGACGGAGCTCTTGCAGGCGTGCGGCTTCGCGTCGACGACATGCATCGCGCCCCTGAAATCGCGCAGTCCTTGGTGCCTTTGTTGCCCAACAGCGTAATGGTGGCAGACTGGTCTCGCAATAACCGCACGTGGTTTGCTGCAGTACAAACCGAAAAACGGATGATGTTTCTGATCCTCACGCTGATTGTGGCGGTTGCTGCCTTTAACCTTCTGTCGTCTTTGGTGATGGCGGTGAAGGATAAACAGTCTGACATCGCAATTCTTAGAAGCTTCGGTTCTACACCTGCAGAGATCGCACGAATCTTCCTGGTGCAGGGCGCGATGATCGGGGTGTTGGGTACCCTAACTGGCGTAGTCGGTGGCACCCTGATCGCCTTGAATGTTGATGTACTTGTGCCTGGCATTGAGCGTTTGTTGGGTGTGCAGTTCTTGCCAAGAGAAATATATTTCATTAGCTCGCTACCTTCCGATGTGCGCTTGAGTGACGTCATAACGATTGGTTTGACGTCTCTGGTGATGTCTCTTGTCGCAACGTTGTATCCAAGCTGGCGCGCGTCGTGTTTGCAACCTGCTCAGGTGCTACGCCATGACTGATTACGCCTTGCGTGCGCAGAATGTTTGTAAGCACTACGCAGAGGGTGGTGCGCGGATCGATGTGCTGAATCACGTCGATTTGTCGATTGCGCCCGGCGAAATGGTTGCTGTGGTCGGGGCCTCTGGCTCGGGTAAAAGTACCTTGCTACACATTTTGGGTCTTTTGGATACACCGACCACTGGCTTGATCGAGGTGGCGGGACAGTCTAGTCAGGGTCTATCTGAGGCTCAGCGCAGCCGTTTGCGCAATCGTGGATTAGGGTTTGTCTATCAGTTCCACCACTTGTTGGCCGAGTTCACGGCACTCGATAATGTAGCAATGCCGCGCATCGTGGGCAGACAAGACCGTCAAGAAGCACGGCAAGAGGCGCAGAAATTCCTCGAAATGGTGGGCCTAAAGGATCGGGTTTTACATTACCCAGGCCAGCTTTCAGGTGGCGAGCGTCAGCGCGTGGCCCTTGCACGCGCGTTAGTCAA
>CAIYWO010000225.1 GCA_903929925.1 uncultured beta proteobacterium
CCGCCAAATTCGATCGACAGGTTGGCTGCACCGTCCGAGCCAATCGCAGCGATCAAAGACAAAATGATGTCCTTTCCCGTCACATAGGGTCGTGGCGAACCAACGATTTCGACACGCATGGACTCAGGCACCTTTACCCACAACTCGCCAAGCGCCATCGCTGCGGCCAAGTCGGTGGAGCCAAATCCCATTCCCGAGGCATTAAAAGCCCCCGCGGTGCAGGTGTGCGAATCCGCACCAAAGACGATGCCGCCAGGTCCAATCATGCCGATTTCCGGCAGCAAGGTGTGTTCAATCCCGCCGTTACCTGCGTCGTAATAATGTTCAATCCCGTATTGACGTCCAAAGCGCCTCAGCAGCCGAATCGACTCCGCACTAATAACGTCCTTTGCAGGCGAAAAGTGATCGGCAACCAGCACGACACGCTCGGGATAGCGAGGGCCAGGCACTTGCATGCGTTCGAGCTGCTCGATCGTAATCGTGCCACTCACATCATTAATCAGTACAACATCCGGGGCCACCATCACGATGTCCCCAGCCTTCGCAACACCCGTTGCCGTGTGCGCGGCGTACAGCTTTTCGGTCATAGTCTGACCCATATTTATCCCCAAAAGGTTAAGCTCGCGTTTAACCAAGCGTCCTATTCAACCAAACAACCGCCCGCAAAACAAGGCGTTTTGACATCTTTGAACATGACAACAGAAAAGTCGCCCAGCAAACCACACCTCATCCGCATGCATCCAGCCGATAATGTCGCGATTATCGGCAATGACGGCGGGCTCCCTGCGGGCACCGTGACACCTGACGGTCTGACGCTCAAGGACAAGGTACCTCAGGCCCATAAGGTCGCATTAGTCGATCTAGCTGCCGGGCAAGCCGTGACGCGCTATGGCGTGACGATCGGCTATGCACTGAAGGATATCCCTGCCGGAAGCTGGGTGCATGAAAGACTCCTAGACATGCCAAAGGCCAGAAACTTTGAGAACCTGCCCGTTGCAACGGTCAAAGCCAAACAAACAGAACCGCTAACAGGCTTCACTTTCGAAGGCTATCGTAACGAGGACGGCTCAGTTGGCACACGCAACCTGCTGGGCATTACCACCACCGTGCAGTGCGTGGCAGGAGTAGTCGAATTTGCAGTTCAGCGGATCCGCCAGGAATTGCTACCACGCTACAAAAATGTAGATGATGTGGTGGGACTCGAGCACAGCTATGGCTGTGGCGTCGCGATCGACGCGGTCGAAGCAATCATTCCTATTCGCACTGTCCGCAACATTAGTTTGAATCCAAACTTTGGCGGTGAAGTGATGGTCGTGAGCCTGGGTTGCGAGAAATTGCAGCCAGACCGTTTGCTGCCGCCCGGCAGTTTTCCCATCAAGGATGACCGAGGCACGAACGTCAACACCGTCTGCTTGCAAGACGCAGAGCATGTCGGCTTTATGTCGATGATTGAAGCCATCATGCGCGAAGCAGAGATTCATTTAAAACGACTCAATGCAAGAACGCGAGAGACTGTTCCAGCCAGTGCGTTAGTGGTGGGCATGCAGTGTGGTGGCAGCGACGCGCTGAGCGGCGTCACGGCCAACCCTGCACTCGGCATTGCAGCAGACCTGCTCGTGCGAGCGGGTGCGACGGTCATGTTTAGTGAGAACACCGA
>CAIYWO010000226.1 GCA_903929925.1 uncultured beta proteobacterium
AATGGCGACGAGTTCGACTATGCGATGGAGCTCGCCGAACTCCTGCCGTTTGATTTGACGGATGAAGCTTTGCCCGATCCCGATCTGGAGTTACTCGAAGATCTTGGCGACGACGATGCGTCAGATCCGGATGAGCAGTCGGACGAACCGCCTCGGCCGCCCTCCCTTCACTAGTCCCGGCAGGCCTAAACCTGCATGGGCCAGCCTTGGACCACGCCATGGCAGGCGATCTCAACGCCTTTGAAGTTCTGTGTCGGCGGAGACTCTGATTTGCAGAGCTCGCGAGCAAAGGGGCACCGTGGATGAAACGTGCAGCCGGTTGGTGGATTTAAGGGATTAGGAACTTCACCCGCAACGGGGGTGCGCGAACGACCCTGCCCAGTCATATCCGGAATCGCTGACAACAACATCCGCGTGTACGGATGTTTAGGATCTGCGAACAATGTATCCCGATCCGCAATTTCGACAATACGCCCCAGATACATCACACCGACCCGATCCGCCACATGATGTACGACCGCGAGATTGTGTGAGATAAACAGATAGGTCAGACCCAGATTACGTTGCAAGTCCTTCATGATGTTCAGGACCTGAGCCTGAACCGACACATCAAGTGCGGACGTAGGCTCGTCACACACCAAAAATTCTGGGTTGACTGCCAGAGCGCGTGCGATGGAGATGCGCTGTCTCTGACCACCGGAGAATTGATGCGGAAATCTGCTTTTGTCCGAGGGATGCAAGCCAACTTGTGTCAGCAACGCATCAACACGCGCCTCGCGTTCAGCAGGAGTCAGCGTCGTGTGCGCAAGTATCGGCTCTGCGATGATCCGCCCCACGCGCCAGCGCGGATTCAGACTTGCATACGGATCCTGGAAAATCATCTGCAACCGCTTGCGCAGAGCCAGGCCACCACGCCCTTGCATATTTGAAAGCGGCTGTCCATCAAACAAAATGCTTCCCTGCGTCAAGGGATACAGACCGACCAACAACCGCGCAATGGTCGACTTGCCGCAACCAGACTCACCGACCAAGGCCAGGGTCTCGCCTTTACGAATCGTGAACGACACACCATCGACTGCACGCAAGAGCGTACGCGGCTTGCGCGACAACACACGCTCTAACCAAGGTGCCGACACATCAAACCAACGCGCAGCATCTTTGACTTCCACCAAGGCTCGCTGAGTTGTCATGCAACCTCCTGCGCCGAATGGAGCCAGCATGCGGCCTGGGATGTTCCCAACTGTTGTAATTCTGGACGCTCTAAGCGGCAACGATCCATGACTTTAGGACAACGAGGGTTAAACGCGCAGCCAGGCGGAATAGCTGTCAATCTAGGCATGCTGCCATCAATTTGAACTAACCGTTCGACATGCTGATGAATCGATGGAATAGAGCCCATCAAACCGACCGAGTAAGGATGCCGCGGAGAATGAATCACATCGCGCACTTTACCGATCTCAGCAACGCGGCCCGCATACATGACGACCACGCGATCTGCTGTTTCTGCGATCACACCCATGTCATGAGTGATCAGCATAACGGCTGCACCTTGCTCGCGACACATCTTCTTTAGCAGCTCAATAATCTGCGCCTGAATCGATACGTCGAGTGCCGTCGTCGGTTCATCCGCAACAATCAGCTTCGGCTGTGCAGCCAAGGCCAAAGCAATCACGACACGCTGGCGCATGCCACCGGAAAACTGGTGGGGATAGTGATCAATGCGTTCGCGTGCCGCAGGGATTCCGGTTGACTCTAGCAATTCAATCGCACGATTACGCGCTTGCGTCCAAGTCATCGGCAAATGGGTCACGATCGTCTCGGCAATCTGGTGACCAACGGTATACAGTGGATTCAGTGATGTGAGCGGATCCTGGAAAATTGCTCCGATCTCACGACCACGAATACGCCGCATCTCCTCATCAGGAAGTTGATCGATGCGGCGTCCTTCCAGCAAGATCTGGCCTCCGGAAATACGCCCTGGCGGCTCAAGCAAGCCAATAATGGCAGCGCCTGTCAGCGACTTGCCCGCGCCCGACTCACCGACTACGCCAACAACCTCTCCAGCAGCAATCGAAAACGATACTTCGTTCAAGGCTTTGAGCGTGCCACGACGTGTTGGAAACTCAACACTCAACTCTTTAATTTCTAGAATATTCGACATAGGTGTTCTCAACTCAAGCGGGGATTCAAGGCATCACGTAGCCAATCCCCCAATAGGTTGACAGACAGCACTAACAACACCAGCGCAGCACCTGGAAAAATCGTGATCCACCACTCACCCGAGAATAGAAAGTCATTTCCAATTCGGATCAGTGTCCCCAAGGACGGGGACGTAGGCGGTACACCCACACCCAAGAAGGAAAGCGTCGCCTCAGTGATGATTGCGGTGGCCAAGTGCACCGTCGCCAGGACCAGCACAGGTCCCAACACATTCGGCAAGACGTGACGGAACATGATGACAGGTGATGAAATCCCAATCACCCGCGCAGCCTGAACATATTCCCGATTTTTCTCAACTAAGGTCGAGCCACGTACCGTGCGTGCGTACTGGGGCCAACCGGCCAGCGCAATCGCCCCCACGAGTACAGGGAAGGCAATCACCTCATGCATATCTCCAGGAACCACTGCTCGTGCAACACCATCGATCAGTAAGGCAATCAAGATTGCAGGAAACGACAGCTGCACATCGGCGACGCGCATAATCAAAGCGTCAATACGCCCGCCAGCGTAACCAGAGATCAAACCCAGAACGATTCCAAGCGACATCGCGCCGGCTACCGCAGCCAAACCAATCAACAACGACACCTTGGTGCCATACATGAGGGCAGAAAGCATATCCCGCCCCTGGCTATCGGTGCCCAACAAGTACTTGGTCGTGCCATCATCCAACCATACCGGCGGCTTCAGTGCATCAAGCAAATCAATCGTCGCAAGATCGAAGGGATTATGCGGTGCGATCCAGGGGGCACCAAAAGCAGCCACCAGCAAGGCAATAAGCAGAAACGTCGCCAACATCGCAACGGGCGTATGGCGCCAAGACCAGGCGAGATCACCATCCCAAAAACGTGCAAGTGCAGCGCGCATTAGTGACCCCCTCCGGATTTACCCAAGCCCACGCGCAAACGCGGGTCGACAGCAAAGTAGAGAAGATCAACTGTCAAATTAATCACAACGAAGATTAATGAAATTAAACAGAGGTAAGCCGCCATGACAGGGATGTCGGCAAACTGTACGGCCTGAATAAAGAGCAACCCCATTCCCGGCCATTGAAAAACAGTTTCGGTCACGATCGCAAACGCAATAATGCCGCCGAGTTGCAGGCCCATGATTGTGATCACTGGCACCAGCGTATTTTTTAAGGCATGACCGAAATGGATAGCACGCTTCGTCAAACCGCGTGCGCGTGCAAACTTAATGTAATCAGCACGTAGCACTTCAAGCATTTCAGAACGCACAAGTCGCATCACCAGAGCCACTTGAAACAGCGAAAGCGTGACGGCGGGCAGAATTAAATGGTGCCAACCACTTGCGGTGAACAAGCCGGTTGACCACCAGCCAAGACGAATCGTGTCCCCACGTCCGTAGCTGGGCAACCAGCCGAGTTGCACAGAAAAAATAAGAATTAACAAAATACCAATCAGGAAAGTTGGCAACGACACGCCAAACAGGGAGAAGGCCAATAGCGCTTGGGATAGCTTGCCATGACGTTTAAGTGCGGTGTACACGCCAAGTGGAACGCCAACAACCAAGGCGATCAATGCAGCTGCAATCGACAACTCAAGGGTGGCAGGAAGACGCTCGCGCAACAACAGCGACACCTTTTGACCCTGGCGCAGTGACAGCCCAAAATCGCCTTGTATGGCGTTAGCGAGAAAGTGATAGAACTGCACAAACACCGGGTCATTCAGCCCAAGTGACTGGCGTAGCTGTTCGCGCTCGGCAGGCGTGCCCTCCTGACCCAGCATGATCATGACTGGATCACCGACATATTGAAACAAGATGAACGCGAGCAGCGCGACTGCCAGCATGACACCAACGGCCTGGATCAACCGGCGCAAAATAAAAGCAAACATGGATTCTCAGTACAGGGGTAAAGTCATCCAGCGCCCAGGCAGCACGATCATGCGCCTGGGCAACTAAGTGGATTACTTAATCGTGATGCGCTCAACAACCGGGCGGTTGTTAGGCTGGTGAACGATTTCGATATTCTTCTTCATGGCCCAAGGAATCACCTGGTCATGCAGAGGAATCGTACCGAACTCTTTCGCATGGATCGTGAACGCTTCACGAATCATTGCTGTACGCTTGGCATCATCGACCTCGGTCTTGACCGCATCGATTAGCGCATCAACTTTGGGGTTGGAATAACCGCCATAGTTAAATGCACCCGCTGCGCCCGTACCCTTGCTACGAATCAAGGACTCAAGCGTGTAGTAGGCATCAAATGTGGGGACACCCCAGCCAAACAAATAGACACTGAAGTCTCCGTTTGCAATCTTCGGGAAGAAGGTTGCACGTGGCATCGCGTTGAGTTTAGCTTTTACGCCTGCACGTGCCCACATCGCGACGACGGCCTGGCAAATGGCCTCATCGTTGATGTAGCGGTTATTCGGGCAATCTAGAGTGAACTCTAGGTTGTTTTCGTACCCAGCTTCTTTGAGCAGTGCCTTAGCCTTTTCCACATCGTAGGGAACGCGCTTACCCATTGCCTCTGAGTAACCGTGTACTTGCGGAGAAATCATGGCACCCGTCGGCAAGGACATGCCACGCATGACAGATTTCTTGATTGCTTCAATATCGATTGAGCGATAAAGGGCTTCGCGTACACGCACATCTTGCATCGGGTTTTTACCCTTGATGTTGCTGTACTTGAGCTCCGGGCTCTTGACATCCATTGCGAAGTAGATCGTGCGGTTCTCGTTGCCATCAAGCACTTTGACTTGTTTGCGTAAACGATCCAAATCTTGTGCCGGCGGATCCAATACAAAATCTACTTCACCTGAAAGTAACGCGGCCGTGCGGGTCGCATTTTGTTTAATCGGTGTGTAGATGATTTCTGTTACGTTGCCTTTCTTGGTGGGCTTACCCCACCAGTTTGGATTCTCTGCATAGGTCGTTTTGATGTCGACTTCACGGGTTTTGAGGATATAGGGACCAGTACCCATCGCATTGCGGGCTGCATAGCTTTCCTCTTTTTTGTTGAAGTCTTGGGGCAGCATTGCGTTGTTCTTTTCAGCCCAGGCCTTGCTCATGATGCCAAGTGAAGGCAACTGACGCAGCAACACAGGGTTTGGTCCGGCAGTCGCGATTTCGACTGTGAGAGGATCGATCGCCTTGACGTCGCTAATGCCAGCAACATAGGACTTGAACTGGGAAGAAGGCGCCATCGCGCGCTTAATTGAAAAGACAACGTCATCGGCTGTAAACGCTGAACCATCATGGAACTTTACGTTAGGGCGCAGCTTGAAACGCCACAATGAAGGATTCACCTGCTCCCACGAAACAGCAAGCGATGGCACCACTTCAAACTTGTCGTTGTAGCCCAAGAGGGGGTCATACACCCAAAGGTTGGCGGCAATGTTCAAGCCCTCGTTTTGTGAGTGCGGGTCCAGAGTCAGGATATCGCCCTGGCTGGTCCACTTGAAGGTTTTGGCACTTCCCACAGCTGGAAACAAAAAGGCTGCTGTCAACGCGGCAGCAATCAGTGATCGACGCATGGCTCGGTCCTTAAGAAAAGTTCAGTAACGCACTCAGTTTGCCCCATCCACTCAGGTGCGTCAACAATGAGCATATAACTACGGGTTTGCGCTTAGTTCAGTTTGATATTGTTGGACTTTGCGACGCCACTCCATTTGTCACGCTCACCCACAATAAACGCCTTGAACTCGGCTGGCGTGTCACCAACAGGTTGTGCACCCAGCTCGAAAAACTGCTTTTCAATCTCAGGTGTACGCAAAATCGCCATCAAGTGACGGCTCAGCTCATCGACTAATGGCTGAGGTGTGCCCGCTGGAGCCATCAGCCCAAACCAGGCCGATACATCGTAACCAGGCACACCTGCCTCAGCCATGGTTGGAATCTCCGGAGCCCCAGGCCAACGCTTCGCCGTCGTGACCGCCAAGGCGCGAACCTTACCGGATTTAATGAAGGCCATTGAAGACGGCAAGTTATCGATTCCGATACTGACTTGACCACCGATCAAATCGACCAACATTGGCGACCCACCTTTGTAGGGAACGTGCACGATATCAATCCCGGCCATCGACTTAAAGAGTTCCCCACTCATATGGGGGGAGCCACCATGACTGGTCGAACCGAAATTGATCGTGCCTGGCTTGGCCTTAGCCAGCGCGATCAGCTCTTTCAAGTTCTTTACCGGCAAATTATTATTGGCGAGCAAGACATTAGGAGTGCTCGCGACCAAGGTGATCGGAACAAAATCAGTCACGGGGTCATAAGGTGGCGGAGTTTGCAGCGCCGGAATAATTCCGTGCGAAGCGATGCTCGCAAAGACTAAGGAGTGTCCGTCCGCGGGCGATTTAGCCACTTGCTGCGAACCAATCACACCACCGGCGCCAGGACGATTATCGATCACGACGGTCCGACCCAAACGTTCACCGAGCTTGGGCGCCACTGCACGGGCTAATAAGTCCGTCGTGCCGCCCGCTGGGTAAGGCACGACGATTCGAATCGGGCGATCGGCAAACGCTGTTTGAGCCGACACGCCAGAACACACCAACACAGCACCTGCCAGAGCCGAGGTGAGCCTGCCTAGCCATTTAAAGCCATTATTGTTTTTCATGATGAATGTCTCTTCTCCATTTATTGTGAACTTCTGTGTGCACGTCATCAAACTTTAAGCTTTCGGCAATAGATGCTGTCCCTGCAAGTGAGACTGCAAGGCTGCCGGCACCTCTAATTCAAAGTTCAATATCGCGGCCGATAGCGCTTTGCCGTAATTGTCCAGACACAAGCTACGCGACACACCCCCGCCAAGCGCACCTTGTGCAACAAAGTTCATCGCATGGAGCTGATCAACGTCGTAGCGGGTGACCGAACCTTTAATGGCACCAGCATAAAAATCTTTAAACCGCTCCGCAGTGAGTTGCGCTTTTAATAAGGGGTACAGCTCTGGCGTGTACGCAAACACAGCAATATTTGAGGTATCGCCCTTATCGCCAGAACGCGCATGCGCAACATGTTGAAGTTTTACTTTCATGGCTTAACTCACAAAATAGTTTACGGTGGGCACGATGCGTTCGCGCGGCACAAGCGACGACCACACACCAATCACTTCTCGCGTGCGATCTTGGTGTGGCACACGCTTGCCCGTGTGGGCAATGCCTGACACCGCCATCCCGTCGATCTCACGACCGACCTTGATCGCCTGCTCACGCGTCTTGCTGCGAGCCGCGACACGCACAGCAACCTCGTACGGCTCCGGTGCATCTTTAGGGGTCGCGTCGCCATGAATTGCGTTTAAGCCTAGATAGTCGATTCGAATTTCTTCGGCCTCAAGCTTCACAATCTTGAAGCGCTCTTCCAGAATCTTCTTTGCCAGCTGGGCCCGTCGCAACGCGCCCGGACCGGCATAAAAGAACATATCCTCACCGATGAATCCCTCTGTGCAGCCAATCGACACTTTGAGCGTGGGTGTGCGGGGCTTGCCGGTGATATGACTGACTTTGACGCGATCCGTCCCCACTTGCTCGAGCACAGCCGTCGAGAAGTCCACCACCACATCGGGGGTCAAATAATTGAAAGGATCATGCACCTCGTACAACAATTGTTCTTTGATGGTTTGCAAGGTAATCGCACCGCCAGTGCCGGCGACTTTGCTGATCACAGCACTTCCATCGGCGCTGACTTCAGCAATGGGAAAACCAAAATTCCACGGCTCTGGCACATCTTTGAAACCTGGGTCTGCAAAATAACCGCCCGTTGCTTGCGCACCGCACTCCAGAATGTGGCCAATCCCCGTCCCTTGTCCGAGCTTGACGTGATCCAAAGGATCCCAGCCGAACTCAAACATCATCGGTGCCAAAAAGATGGAGGGGTCCGCGACACGACCCGTCATCACAATCTGTGCGCCAGCCTTCAAGGCTTGAACAATTGGCTCAGCACCTTGATAGACCTCGGCAGAGATCAAGGTCGACTGCAAACTTGCGGTGGGCTTGCCATTCTCAAGGATGGTGTCGGTGAGCGCGAGTACATGTTCAGTAATCAGGCTGCCATTCACCGCAGCAACCTTAACGCCCGTATAACCAAACTCCTTAAGCCAGTGCACAACCCGTTGCGCGGCAGCATCTGGGTTAATCCAACCTTGGTTACTGATGATCTTCGTGCCTCGGGCCATACAGGCGGGTAACACCGCACGCATACGGTCATCTAGGTAGGTGTCATAGCCAGGGAAGCTAGGATCACGCCGCGCGCGCACCTGCGCGGCCGACACCGTTGCTTCAGCCATCGTTTCAAAACACAAATAATCTAGCTCACCCTTCTGTGCGTTGAGCGCTGCAGGCTCTACGCGATCGCCCCACCATGCCGCACCCGATCCAATTCTGATAATTTTTTTCATCTCGCCCTCAAAAAAACGCCCTCAATGCTTTGAGGGCGTGCGATCCATACACTTGACGATAAACGGCTTAAACCGTTGCAACGGCCGTTGACGGAGAACCCACCGCACCAGGCAAACGCAGTGGTGGTGCCGTCAACAAGAAACGATTGCGGCCATGCTCACGCAGCCATTTTGCAAGAGGTGTGAGATAAAACATTTCACCCAGATGCACGCCGAGTTTGAATAAACAATGCTCATGCAGCGGCAACGTGGCACAACACCCCACATGATCCACTGCAGGATACTGCTCTACCGCATAGTTATCAGCCATCAGTACAACCAGCTGACTATCGGTAATCCAGTTCAATAGTTTTTTGTCACGACCGTTCAACGCGGCACAACTGTTTTCTAAGAGATGCAGATCAGGCTTGCCCTTCATGTCCATCAACATCTGAGCGAAGCCTGTGTGTAAACACACCATATCACCCGGCTCAACAACTACCTTATCTTGCTCCATGACCCGCATCAACGTGTCGTAACCAACGACCTCACGCTTGTTGCCAAAGTGGGCGTGAAAATCGAGCATGACACCGCGCCCTTGGACACAGGCCTCAGCCATATTTTGAATACCCAAGGCCGTTGCATTCGACGTGGACCGCTGATCGCCAGGTTGTGGCACACCGGCATCTTTCGCATCCGTCGGACCTTGAATATCGTCACCCGCGCGATAGCCGTTGTAATAGACTGATTCGGCGATACCGTCACCATTCGCATCAAAGCGGGAGCCAACGTGTGCCAAACTATCCCACTGCGTCGAGTATTGCAGATGCATCACAACAAGGTCATCACTCACCACATCGCTGTGCATCTCGTTATCGCGAAACAGACCGTAGTTCATGTTCGGACGATCGCCACGCAGCGTTGGACGAATAACCGGGGGAAAACGTCTGGGGTTCAGCAAGTTGCCCCCGGGTAAATCCAGCGGCAGGCTCAGACAGAAAGGTTGAAACTCTTTGACCTCAGCGATGCCCTGCTTGAGCTTGGCTGGCGTCAAGAGATTGATACGACCTCGCTGGTCGTCCGGTCCAAAATCACCCCATGTCGATCCTTCAGGACGATTTACCCAACGTTTTGACCCGCTCATGCTTTGTATCTCCGATTTATGTTTATTGTGACTGGCGTTCGTAGGCGTTCTTTTTTACGCTCCTAGGATAGTCAACCGATCCGCGCATAGAGTCAAGTCCGCTGCCTGTGCGACAAAAGCAAAAGGGCCGCTGACAATGTCAGCGGCCC
>CAIYWO010000227.1 GCA_903929925.1 uncultured beta proteobacterium
TACGGAGCCCATTGAGGCGACAGCCTCGACACATACAAATAAGGTACCGAGGGTATAGGTGCGATCAAACGCTACGTTGACTAGCTGACCCTGCACAAGAACCTGCTCGCCTCTCACGGAAAGAGCATCAAAACTCAAGCTTAAAGTGTGACGACCATCGATACGCATTTCACGCGTAACTCGCAACTGATCCGACCCCACAGGAAACAGGCATAGCAAAGTACTCGATACACCGCCCTTCTCTCCATCACACGCAAGTAGATAGTGTGTTGCATCGGGCACCTCTTCCACTCCGGATACCCGCCCAGTCACGCTCCATCCCGCAGCAGTCGCTTCCATACGCAAGTTGGTTTGCGTGTCCAGTTCTTTGCAATAACGATCTAGCGAACGCCAAACGGGTTGAATCCGCACGACTCCGCTTGCAATATCAGCCAGCAGTACCTCTTTGTCTGCAAACTCTAACTCTGAGAGCAGCGCAGTGGGCAAGCCCATCCCCGAGCATATCGGCAAGGGCAAAGCATAATGTGATACCCCCTCTAACAAAGCGCAAAAATCAAGCGCAGTGCCACCCAATCCACCCAAGCTTTCGGGGACCAGGCATGCGGCCCAGCCCAACTGGAGCGCTTCGCTCCACTTCTTTCGGCGCTGATCAACACACTGTGCAATAGCGGTTATACCAACGCTATCTGCGTCTGCGTCCTTAGCAAACCGCAAAGCAGCATCACGAAATTCAGAATCAAAAATAGGCTTAACAATAAAAGTCATGATGCTTAATGTCCAAATAGTTCGCGAGCAACCATATTCTTCTGTACCTCGTCACTCCCGCCATAGATAGTGCGAACACGGGAGTAGAAATAATTTTGAATCCATAAGGTCGCTTGCTCGTTCTCGTCAAAAGCGTGATCCTCTTGAAGCGGCATTCGCGAGGCAAACTCTGGGCCAACAACCTCTACCGCGATTTCGGTGATGGTCTGATACAGGCGCGAACTCGTAATCTTTAATACAGAAGGCTGCGTCGTAATCGGCGTCTTATTCATCACGGCCTCAATCGCCTCAAGGCCCAACTCTCTGATCCCACGCAGCTCTGCCTCAACGTCCAGAAGGCGAGACTCGAAGGATGCACGTCGCGCTTGATGTGCAGGCTGCACAAACTTCTCTGCAATCAGACTGCGCGTGCGCGTCAAATATTGAAACAGCGGCGCAGTGTTGGCCGAGTTCAAACGTTCACGTGCGAGCAAAAACTTCCCATACTTCCAACCACTACCTATCTCCCCAATGCAGTCGGAGATAGGAACCTCTACATTATCTAAAAACACTTCGTTGACATGAAGCCAGCCGTCAATCGTGCGAATCGGACGGACTGTAATGCCTTTTGATTTGACTGGAATAATTAACAGGCTGATACCGTCTTGCTTGCGCGCCTCTTCTGACGTGCGAACCAACGTGTACATCAAGTCCGATTCTTGTGCGTGCGATGTCCAGGTCTTTTGTCCGCTCACGATGATCTTGTCGCCCCGGATCTCTCCACGGGTTTTAAGCGATGCAAGATCGGACCCAGCGTTGGGCTCGGAATACCCCTGACACCACCACTCTGTTCCATCCAAGATGCCGGGCAAATAGCGACTCTTTTGTTCCGGACTCCCAAACTCAATCAGCACTGGGCCGATGTGCCGCAGACCGTGATGATATTGAGCAGGGCAGTTGTTCTCCGCGAGTACCTCACCATAAATAGCTTGCTGCTTGGGGTTCCAACCGGTACCTCCTAACTCCTTGGGCCAATTCGGTGCACCCCAGCCATGCGCATGCAAGATTTTTTGCCAACGACTCCAGGGCTCTCTTGATAACTTGCGATTTTCAGCAACAAGTTTCTGAATGTCTGATGGACAATTTTTGCGGACAAACGTTTCGACTTCCTGACGAAAGGCTTGGTAATCAATCTGCTCACTCATTTCAAAACCTTTGGCTGAACTACCGTTTGAATCAACGACCTTTATAGACGGGCTTACGCTTTTCTTTGAAAGCCTTAAGCGCTTCAGCCGTATCTTCAGTTTTACCGAGCGCTACAGTCATGTTCTGTTCAAAGCGATAGCCCTCACGACGCGGCATCACTGCAGTCACTTGTGCTGCTTGCTTTGCATAGCTCAGGGCGATCGGTGCCTTGCCTGCAATATCGTTCGCAATTTCCATCACATAAGGCATCAACTCGTCGGGCGGCAAACTCGCTTCGATCAAGCCAAGGCGATACATCTCATCGGCCGTCACCTTCATGCCTGTAAAGAACATTCTGCGCGCACGAGACTTTCCAAATACACTTTGCAACATCGCAGTACCGCCTGCGAGGCCGACATTAATCTCTGGCATAGAGAAGAAGGCAGTGTTGGAGGCAACCCAAATATCGCAACTATTCATCAAGCCAAAGCCAGCACCCATCGCAGGGCCATTGACTGCAGCGATGACCGGCTTACTACATTCAATGATGGAGTTGCTTGTTTCCCGCACCAAGCGATTGTGCTTCCAATAGGCTCCGGGCGTTGCACCTAGGTTTGGACGCTCGTTTAGATCGGCACCTGCACAAAATATCTTGCCTTTACCTGTCACGACTGCGCATTTCACGTCGTCATTGTCGTTAAAGCTGTCAAATACTTGGATAAGTTCACTGCGCATCTGGGCATTCTGCGCGTTATGCGGAGGACGGTTGAGCGTCACGGTAGCAACACCGTCGGCGATCACAAGTTCAAGCGTTTCTAATTCCATTATTGCCTCTCGATAAAGTGTATTGTTTTTAGTCAACTATTCAAGTTGAATGCCAGCGCCTTCCGTTTTAATTAAGCGTCGCAGGCGAGCCTCTTCCCCATCCAAAAATTTCTGATAATCACGTTGCTTCAAGCGGGCATAGGTCAACCCGGTTTTTTCAATCGCAGCAATAACAATTGGATCTTGCAAGGCAAGCTCGATACCTGCAATGATCGTACTCTGTACATCTCCGAATGTTCCTGTCGGCACAAAAAATCCAAACCAACTACCAAACACAAGGTCAATTCCAAGTTCTCTGAACGTCGGAACTTCCATCGCTGCGGGATGACGCTGTGCAGAGGCGATCGCGATTGCATTGAGTTGGCCAGCACGCACGCGCGGCATGGCAGAAGGCCCATCAAAAATGCCCATAATCTGGCCGCCTAACAAATCGTTCATGGCGGGGCCGGTCCCTTTATAGGGAATATGTGTCATCTTGACGCCAGCCTCCATCGCAAACAGCTCTGCCGCAATATGAGGGCTCGAGGCGTTACCTGAGGACCCGAACGTTAAGGCACCTGGGTTACTTTTCCCGAGTGCCACGATATCGCTTAGCGTCTTAACGGATAAATTCGGATTAATGACCAGCATATTTGCCGATGTACCAAGCAAGTACAGAGGGCTTAAAGCTTTCGGATCGTACGGCAATGACTTCTTAAGCACTGGGTTGGATGTGTATCCATAACTCGTCAGCAGAATCGTGTAGCCATCGGCCGATGCGCGACTCACGAGCTGAGTCCCAATCACAGTCCCTCCTCCCGGCTTATTGTCTACAACCACGGGTTGCCCCCAGATTTGCGACAAGCGCTGCGCTAACGCTCGTCCATATACGTCAGTCACGCCGCCTGGAGGATAGGGCACAACTATTGTGACTTGCTTTTCAGGATATTTTGCAAGTGTTGGTGCGATTAAAAAAAACGGTACCGACAGACAGATAGTCAGTACAAACTTGAAAGCGCTACTCTTCTTCATCGGTGCTTCTCCCCCCTAGGCTTCACTGTTTACCAATATTGGCTTGTTCAATGACTCGTTTCCATTTCGCAGACTCGGACTTAATCACAGCATCCATTTGCTCTGGTGTTCCGCCCTTTACAGTCAATCCATTCGCCATCAGCCGCTCGCGCACGACTGGATCCTGTAGCACCGCATTAATTTCTTTGTTTAGCTTATCGATAATTGCGCGCGGTGTACCAGCCGGCGCCGTGATGTAGTTCACAGGGAAGGCTTGATAGCCTTTCAGCGTATCGCCAATCGTTGGCAAGTCTGGCGCAGCCTCCGTTCTTTCTTGTGTCGATACTGCTAGGGCCTTAATTCGCCCAGCCTTGATGTGGGATTGGTAGACCGATAAAGAGTCAATACTCATTTGAACTCCCCCGCCGAGTACCTCTGAGATCGCAGCGCCAGACCCTTTGTAAGGAATGTGCACCATGTCTAAGTTAGCCATGCTTTTGAATAGCTCGCCGGCAAGATGGCTTGAAGAACCAATTCCCGAGCTGGCAAAATTTATTTTCCCAGGATTTGCTTTGATATATGCAATCAGTTCAGCCACGTTGTTGGCGGGCAGCTTGTTATTGACGACCAACACGTTCGCCCCAGAGATCAACTCCACTACAGGCGAAAATGCATTGAACGCGTCATACGGCAACTTCTCCATCAAATACGGATTAGTCATTTGTTGCCCAGGCGTTGCAAACAGCAAGGTATATCCATCTTTTGGCGCAGCAGCAACATAAGCTGCTGCGATGGTGCCACCCGCCCCAGGCCGGTAGTCGATGACAACGGGCTGTCCTAAGCGCTTGGCTAAGGGCTCGCTGATAATGCGTGCGGTGTTATCAGCCCCGCCACCGGGTGCGAAGGGCAAAACGATCTTAACGACGGTATTGGGATAGTCCTGAGCGTAGGTACTTGAGCAACAGCTTAGGGCAACCGCCAGTGTGGCGAGTAAAGTTTTAAAGTGCGACATGCGTTGTCTCCTGCAGTAGGTTGCTTATGCATTTTTATGAGATACATCATAAGCAATCTACAGAGAAGACAACAAAGAAATTCAAGATGTGGACAATCTTGATTAAAACGACACGACTATTGCAGTGCAACATCGTTGATCCACGGTGGTGGGCTCGCACCTAGCTCGGGGTGAGGTCCCCCAACTTCAACTGCAAATACGCGAGATCCAGCCACCTACCGAACTTCGTACCAACCTCTGGCATCAAACCTGTTTGCACAAACCCAAGTTTTAAGTGCAGTGCAATCGACTCCTTGTTACCCGCTTCAATTGCCGCAACCATTATGTGCTTGTTTAAGGAGCGAGCGCGCTCAATCAATGCAGCCATCAACAAGCGTCCCACTCCTGCTCCACGTCGATCATGCCGAACATAGACAGAGTGTTCTACCGTGTAGCGGTAGCCGTCAAAGGCCCGCCAATCACCAAAGCTCGCATACCCAAGCACGGCATCTGAGTCGTCAACAGCGACGAGAACCGGATAACCCCTGCCCTGACGCTCTAGCAGCCACGCCTGGCGATTCGCTTGGTCTACAAGCGTTTCATTCCAGATCGCAGTGGTGTGCTCAACCGCATCGTTATAAATAAGCATGATGGCTTGCGCATCACCGATGGTTGCATCACGAATATGCATACTGCCCCCGCATTGGATTGCTTGAAACGAGCTTGGCTATAGAGCCTTCTAGTGATCGATATAGTAAACCCAGCGGACACCGCTCAACTCCGTCTGATCCGGTGAGTCAAAATGCGTGCCAGCTTTTTCACGACGATGTGAAATAACGTAGAATCCTATCTGTCTCGTTAGTAGCGGGAGAGCACACAGGCCGCATAGGTACTGTTGTCGCCGAAGGAGCAACCGCCCCGGAAACTCTCAGGCATCAGGAACCGCTACTTCTTTGACACTCTGAAGAGTTGCCGAGCCGCACCGCCCGGCACACCGAAGGAGCAAGCGTTACTCGAGAGCCAGGCTCGCGAGACGCGAATCTCTCAGGTCCTGCACAGAGGGGGCGCACACTTGAATCGCAAGTGCGCTTACCTTTATTCGTGCGCAAGGACTATTCCCATGCTTAACA
>CAIYWO010000228.1 GCA_903929925.1 uncultured beta proteobacterium
TGCATTTCAAACAGCACTTGCACTCGGGGTCATCACGCTCCCTTCTACTTTGGTTGCGCAGCAGGCCTACCCTAATAAGCAAATTCGATTCGTCGTACCTTTCGCGGCTGGCGGTGGCGGCGATGCGGTAGCCAGGCTACTTGCACAACGACTAGGCGAACAAATTGGCGATTCCGTTGCCGTCGAGAACAAGGCTGGCGCCGGAGGAATCATTGGCTCATCCTTTGTTCTTAAATCACCTCCGGATGGCTATACCGTTTTAAATATGTCTAGCACCTACGCTATTCAGGCTGCGATTGGGAAGAACTTGAATTTCGACCCGATCAAAGATATGCAACCGATCATCATGGTGTCGAGAGATCCCGTCGTCATGATCGTGCGGACCACATCGCCGTTAAATAACGTAAAAGACCTAACCGCTGCAGCTAAGGCCTCGCCTAGCAAACTCACACACGGTTCAGCAGGGATTGGGTCGATTGCACATCTCGGCACGGAGGAACTCGCCTTTTTGATGGGCATCTCGTTAGTGCACGTGCCATACAAAGGATCATCTCAAGCTTTCAGTGATCTTCTCGGTGGTAACGTCGACATGATGTTGACAAGCGCGACGTTCGCCTCCCCCTACATCAAGTCTGGGCGCGTAAAGGCGATTGGTATAGCTGGCAAAGAACGCATGCCGAACCTTCCGGATGTAAGAACCTTTGAGGAGCAAGGGATCAAAGGTTATGACGTCGTTGACTGGAAGGCCGTTGCCGGTCCGAAAGGCATGCCCGCAGAGGCTGTCAAGTTTTTGAATACAGAACTCAATAAAGTACTCCAGCACAAGTCCGTAACAGATCGCTTTTCTGCTGAAGGCACCACCTCTGTTGGAGGAACGCCTGAACACCTTCTTCAGACAATCATGTCAGATATCGACCGTTGGAAGCGCGTGATCAAAGAAGCCAACATCAAATTTGAATGAATGACATGACACTCAACAAAACACTTCGCCAGCAATTAACCATCGGCGCCGGGCACATTATGCCGGGTGCCGGCAATGCTCTGGCAGCACGATTTATTGCAGCGGCTGGGCACAAAATGATGCTAGTCAGCGGTGCTGCAGTCGCAAATAATTTTCTAGGTGTTCCAGACCTTGGGCTTGTATCAGTAACCGAGCTTGCTGAGCATGTAGCAGCCATTCGAGAGGTTGTCGATATTCCAATTTTGGCAGACGGAGACACAGGCTTTGGCAACGCTATCAATGCGGGCCGGACGATCCGATTACTCGAACGGGCTGGTGCAAACGCGATCATGCTCGAAGATCAAACTTACCCTAAACGCTGCGGTCACTTTGAGGGCAAAGACGTTGTCTCAACACAAGAAATGGTCTCAAAGATCAAAGCCGCTGTAGATGCTCGACACGATCCTGATCTCATGATCCTTGCTCGCACTGACTCACGTGCCATCGAAGGTTTTGAAGCATCGCTCGACCGAGCGCGTACCTATCAGGAAGCGGGTGCAGACTTTCTGTTCATTGAAGCTCCCCTAACGAAAGAAGAGCTGCTGGCGATTCCAAAAGCAGTTCCAGGCATTCATCTTTGCAATATGGTGATAGGGGGAAAGACACCCCTACTGCCAAGAGAAGAACTTGCGGCCGCTGGTTACTCCGTCATTTGCTATGCCAATGCCGCACTACAAGCTTCCATGCTTGCCATGCAAAATGCCATGCAGCACTTAGCAGCTCACGGATCTATTGCAGGCTTCGAATCACAGCTCATGATGTTTGCCGAGCGTCAGGCAGCTCTTAACGCTGATCACTACAAAGAACTAGAGAAACGCTACACATGAGCAAAGCTACAGCGCAAACCTTCTTTGATAAAGTCTGGCGAGACCACGTCATTTCAAAATTAGATGAGGAGTCTGATCTCCTTCAAATTGATCGCCTCGTTTTGCATGAGCTTTCAGGCAGTCAAGCTTTGCGCGCGCTTGAAGAAGCAGGTCGTAGCCCAATTAGTCGTAATCAGGTATTTACCGTCATTGAGCATTTGATTTCGACACAGCCAGGACGCGGACCTTGCGATTCAGTTTCGACAAGCGGTCCCGTGATGATTCAAACAACGCGTGACGCCTCTAAAAAGTATGGTTTGCACTTTATCGATTACGACGATCCCAGACAGGGGATTGCGCATGTTGTTGCACCAGAACTTGGAATTGCCTTCCCTGGTGCAACCTTAGTGTGTTGCGACAGCCACACCAGCACGATCGGTGGCGTGGGTGCGTTAGCCTGGGGCATAGGCGCCTCCGAGGCAGAACATGTACTGGCGACGCAAACCCTGGCGCAAGCGAAACCCAAGACGATGCGTGTGAATTTTGAGGGAACACTCAAGCCAGGCGTCTACGCAAAAGATATGATCCTGGCTTTAATTGGCACAATCGGCGCTCAAGGTGGCATCGGCTATGCAACTGAATACGCCGGGAGCGCGGTCCGTGATCTACCGATCGACGGCCGACTCACTCTTTGTAATATGTCTATTGAATTTTCCTGCAAGTACGGTTTTGTCGCTCCAGATGAAAA
>CAIYWO010000229.1 GCA_903929925.1 uncultured beta proteobacterium
GGCCCGATTTGCTGTATTCGGCGCGCTGCACGACGACGGCATCTTTGCCAACCATCACGACGTTGCCTACGCGCAGCTCTTGTGCGGTTTTCATGCTTAAAACTCCGGTAACTTGGGGTCTCCGGGACTCGATTGCCGGAGTGGTTTTGTAAAAAAGCCCTCTATTCTAGCCTGTTCGGGCCTGAACTGCTATGAACTGCCCTTAACGCGGACTTTTTGCGCGACAAAATTGGTCCAGCGAGTACGCTAAGTCATGGTTTTTCGCTAATGCAGCTGCAATGCCTTTGGCTGCTGCTGTCCACGCGGTAAAGGACGCTGGTTCTAAAACTTGATCGAAGGCGTTTGGATACGTGGCTGCGGGATCTTCAAGGTTCCAGCTCCGTATGCAGGACTTTACGTCCGGGGGTAGGTCCGTGCGTGCAAGCCAGGCATCGAGTTTGACCAGATGGGTGTCTTCCGTTTGCGGGTAGATGTGCCAGATGGCGGGTTTTGCGGCCCAGAGTGCCCGTACAAAAGAGTCCTCGCCGCGGACAATATTGAGGTCAGCCGTCCAAAGAGTCTGGTCGTATTCTGGTTGCGTTGTGAACGGTATGCGCGCGACGTGAAGATTGCCTTGTTGCCCGCTTGGTATCTCGCTGGCGATGCCCTTGGGGATCAGAAGTAGTGTGGGCATTGGATCGCTCGCCAAACCCTTGCAAAATGCGTTGAGAGGGGCTTGTGGGTAACAGAAGGCCGAGATCAAGCGACCCGAACGCCAAGTCTGTAAGCCTTCGGACGATACGCCGAGGGATTTGATCCAGTGGAACTGGCGGTCAGAGTCGGCTTGCCACGCATCTCGGGCAGTTAACAACCCTGATTCTTTGATTAAGCCACCCGTTTGCGCAGTAAATCCAGGGAAAAAGAAGTTGGCATGCAGGCCATCGGAGCGCAGCGAGGGGAGCCCGTGACATCCCTCGACCCATGCTTCTGCGCTGAGATATTCCAGGTTAATCCAGAGGGTTTCGCCAGGAATCAGCCGGGCCTGAAAGGTGGGTGGAAGCTCACAGGAGAAGCTGGCGATGACAACTGCATGGGGTGTGAGGTCTGACGCTGGACTGGTCCAGTTAACGATCTCGATGTTATCGATAACCTGAAGATTGTGTGCCGGGTTGACGCGTGCCTCAAGTTTGGTAAAGCTATCAAGGACATCGACCCAAAGGCGAATAGACCAGCCGTGTTCTCTTTGCAGTTGACGTGCGAGCCGCCAAGTGACGCCGATGTCACCGTAGTTATCAACGACGCGGCAAAAAATATCCGCGTGCATCGCTAGTGAAAGTGTGCAGGCGCCGTTTCGGCGTCTTCTGGTAGTTCTGCATGCACCATTTCACCAGAGGGATTGGGGAAGTGCGGTGCGCCACAGTCCTCACAAAAGTCCGGTGGGAGCGTGCCAGGTAGCCGACGAATGTCCGTGACGCCGCACTCTTTGAGCAGAGCGGCGATCTCATCGACGGTATCGATGGGAGTTGGTTCGTTGTCCATTAGAGGTTGATCTTCTTCGCGACCATACAAAGGCCAGAGACAACCGTACACCACCTCGTTCTGATTTTTTTGCGTGAAGCCGATTCGGTATTCGTCGATACGTTGTTCGCCACAGCCCGCAACGACCGCTCGTAATTGGCTGGCTTCAATGTTGAGCGCAGAGCCAAGCCACGAAACAGCTGCCTTGACCGATAGTGGACGTACGCGCCGGTCTGCTTCGCGGTTGCTAACGTAGTAGGCGTCTGGGACCAAAATTTCAAAGCCGCAGCCAGCTAAGAGCTCGCTAAATAGGGACTGTGTGGCATCGCCCCAGTTCTCAAGACATTTGACGCGCCCATCACCAAGCTCACCAGGCTCTTCTTGCCAGCGAAACAATGGTTGTCCCTCAGGGATGGCGACGGCAGCCACCACATAGCGGGTGTCCGCCAACATGTTGAAGGCATCGGGTTCTGTGTTGAGCTTGGGCAGCGCGCCCGGCAACCCTAGGGCTTGCGCCCCTAGTTTGAGTAACCACTCCCAAGTTTCGCAGAAGCTGCGAGGCATTTGATCCAGGCTGGCAAGTCTCGGCATCACTGCGACCTGCGTATTTGCCGCGAGTACATGCATTTGCAGGTGGCTTTGTAGCAGGGCAACAGTGTTAGCTGGCAGGTCGCATGCGGGAATGCTGTAACGGGTCCAGGCAACAATGGGAGCCACAATCAGTAGCACGTCGTGGCGCGCGCCGTCCTTCTCAATCACACACGACTCGGAGAGCGTCTCAGCCTGTTCGATTAGAACCTCATAGCCACCAAGATTGGTCTTGGACAGGTGGTCGAGAGCAGAGTCAATGACTGTGTCGTTGCCTGCTCGCATGAGCTTGTTCAATAGTGCGCCGAGCTCGCTTTCCCAGAACTGATCCTCCACGCGGCTACCGGAGCTGTGCAGCGCCAGCGCAAGGGAGACCAGACGGGTCGCGTCGCGATTCAGGCGGGTAGAGGAGGGGATTGAACGGGCGCGAGCCATAAGATGACAGAACTAGCTGAAAGAACGCTAGTGTAACGAACAATAGCTTTTCTCTAGCCCCCGCTTGCCTGATTCGGTGCAGAATAAAAAACGCCCGTCAGGTGCGCAGGGCACGAGACGGGCGTTAGGGTGCTGCAAACAGGAGTATTTAAACTGCGTCGGCGACATCCTTGTAGTCAGGGATTTGATCAAAGTTCAGATACTTATAGATATCCTTGCTGCTTTCTTTGATCACGCCCATGTCGGCCATGTACTCTTCTTTGGTCGGGATGCGACCAAGTTTTGAGCAAATGGCAGCTAGTTCAGCTGAGCCAAGGTACACGTTCGTGTTCTTTCCCAAACGGTTCGGGAAGTTACGTGTACTGGTCGACATAACTGTCGCGCCTTCACGCACTTGCGCCTGGTTGCCCATGCACAACGAGCATCCTGGCATTTCGGTGCGCGCACCCGCGACACCGAAGACGCCGTAGTGACCTTCTTCGGTGAGTTGGGCTGCATCCATTTTGGTTGGAGGGGCAATCCACAACTTGACGGGCATGTCACGCTTGCCTTCGAGCAACTTGGAGGCGGCACGGAAGTGACCGATGTTGGTCATGCAGCTACCGATAAACACCTCGTCAATCTTGGCACCGGCGACTTCTGACAAGAACTTCACATCATCAGGATCGTTCGGGCATGCAACGATTGGCTCGTGGATGTCAGCCAGATCGATCTCGATCACGGCCGCGTATTCTGCATCAGCATCAGGCTGGAGCAGTTGGGGGTTGGCCAACCATGCTTCCATTGCTTCAATGCGACGGCGGATACTACGCTCGTCGTCGTAGCCATTGGCAATCATCCACTTCAACATGACGATGTTGCTGTTGATGTACTCAATGACAGGCTCTTTGTTCAAACGAACGGTACAGCCTGCTGCAGAGCGCTCTGCCGATGCGTCGGACAATTCGAAAGCCTGTTCAGCTTTGAGATCTGGCAGACCTTCGATTTCCAGAATACGACCTGAGAAAATGTTTTTCTTGTTTTGCTTCTCAACGGTCAACAGGCCCGCTTTGATCGCATACAGAGGAATGGCGCTGACCAAATCGCGCAGTGTTACGCCAGGCTGCATTTTGCCTTTGAAGCGAACCAAGACCGATTCGGGCATGTCGAGTGGCATCACGCCAGTGGCTGCCGCAAACGCAACGAGACCTGAGCCTGCTGGGAAGCTAATACCGATTGGGAAGCGGGTGTGCGAATCGCCGCCAGTGCCGACTGTGTCAGGCAAGAGCATACGATTGAGCCACGAGTGAATCACGCCATCGCCTGGGCGCAGGGAAATGCCGCCACGGTTGCTCATGAACTGTGGGAGTGTGTGCTGCGTTTTCACGTCAACGGGCTTTGGGTAGGCTGCCGTATGGCAA
>CAIYWO010000230.1 GCA_903929925.1 uncultured beta proteobacterium
CGTACGACCATATTCGATCAGATCTGGCAGCCGCGCCATCGTGCCGTCAGGCTTCAAAATCTCACAAATCACGGCGGCAGGCGTCAGGCCAGCCATTGCGGTCAAGTCACAACCGGCTTCGGTGTGGCCTGCTCTGACCAGCACCCCTCCGGGGACAGCGCGCAACGGAAAAATGTGACCGGGCTGCACCAAGTCAGAGGCCTTGGCATCCCGCGCAACCGCCACACGCACGGTCCGCGCACGGTCCGCCACCGAAATTCCAGTCTCAACGCCTTCAGCCGCCTCGATAGAGACCGTGAAATTTGTACCGTAGGCAGTGCCGTTCTTGTTCGCCATCAACGGCAACTCAAGTTGCCGGCAACGCTCCTCGGTGAGCGTGAGGCAGACCAAACCACGGCCATGCGTGACCATGAAGTTAATCGCCTCTGGTGTCACAAACTCAGCGGCCATGACGAGGTCGCCCTCGTTTTCGCGGTCTTCTTCGTCGACCAGAATCACCATGCGGCCCATCCGGAGCTCATCGATGATCTCTGAAACGGGCGAAATCGCCGAAGGCGATGCAGGCGTTGTACTTGAAGCGAGGGAGATTTTGGCGGACATGGTTGTCGGACAATCAGGCAGATCTAAAAGCCTATTATAGAATCGTTAAGATAATCCACACGGTAAAGGCCTACTGAGGCCGAAACACCTTCCCGGAACCCGCATGCGCGCACTCACTAGCTTCGCCCCCGACCAAGCGGCCAACATCCGTTTTCTGCTGACCGACATCGATGACACCCTAACAACCGAGGGGCGCCTGACAGCAGACGCCTACGCGGCCCTAGAACGTCTGTGGTCCGCAGGCATCACCGTCATCCCCATTACGGGTCGCCCTGCCGGCTGGTGCGACCACATCGCACGTATGTGGCCAGTTTTTGCAGTTGTGGGTGAAAACGGGGCTTTTTATATGCGCTATGACCACGACAAGCGGCGCATGCTAACGCACCATTTCGCGAGCGATGCAGAGCGTCAAGCCAACCGGGAGCGTCTAAACGCCCTGTCAGTCAAGATTTTGAGCGCCGTGCCGGGCTCTGCGCTGGCTAGTGATCAAAACTATCGCGAAGCAGATCTGGCCATCGATTTTTGCGAGGATGTCCCACCTTTGCCTGAGGTCGCAGTCAAGAAAATCGTCTCGCTCTTCGAAGCGGAGGGCGCCCAAGCAAAGGTCAGCTCCATCCACGTCAATGGCTGGTTTGGTCAGTATGACAAACTATCCATGACACGCACCTTGTTTGCTCGCGAGTTTTCAAGTCGACTCGAGGAGCTCTTATCCGTTTGTGCGTTCGCCGGAGACTCGCCGAATGACGAACCAATGTTCCAGTTCTTTGACTACTCGGTGGGTGTCGCCAATATTCAAACACAACTGCACCGCCTGACCCATCGACCCAAGTTTGTCACGCCATCCAAGGGAGGCGCCGGCTTTGTCGAGCTCGCTGATTGGATTCTCGCGGCAAAAAAGATACAGAATCCTTAGCTTTTTCGCTTTGTCATCAAATTTCGGGGGGGTGATCGATACACTGTCCCTCCTTAAATGCCAATTGAGCGCCCGAATGCTAGAACAAGAACTCAAATTGCATGTGCCTGCTGCCGCCCACTCGGGCGTAGAACGCGAAATGGCGCGTGGCGTGCTGACACGCACACGCCTACGTGCACTCTATTTTGATACGCCGACACGCGCCTTGGCACGCGCAAAGATTTCACTTCGGCTTCGCCTGGAAGGCAGGCGCTGGGTACAAACACTTAAGATGCCGGGGTCAGATAGCCTCTCTCGCATCGAACTCAATCAGACTCGCCCCGGCGCTATTCTCGACCTGAGTGTGTATGCCGGCCTGCCCGCGGGCGATGTGCTCACCTCCCTGAATGAGCCTTTGGAAGTTCGATATGAAACGAACGTTCTGAGGCTATCCCGAATCCTTCGAGACAAAACCGGCCGGGTCGAAGTTGCTTATGACCGCGGCGTTATTCGTGCCGGCGCGCTTGAGCTACCGATTTCTGAAATTGAATTTGAACTGCTATCGGGGCCGCTCGAAACGATTTTTACACTTGGTAAGCGATGGCAACAAAAATTTGCCTTGCTTCTCGATGCGCGCAGCAAAGCTGAGCGCGGCGATCGCTTGGCTCAGCTAGACAAAACCCTGACTGCGCTTGATGCGCTGAACACACAAGACTCAGAAACAAAACGCATCGAGGCAATCGCCGCATTCTGGGCGCCTCAACCGGTCACTCCGATCGTGTTAGACGCACAAAGCAACGCTGCACAAGCCTTGCGCGATGTATCTGCCGAGTGCCTGGATCAAATCATCCGAAACAGCGCAATCATTGCTGGTGTCGATACCGGTGAC
>CAIYWO010000231.1 GCA_903929925.1 uncultured beta proteobacterium
AAGACACGAGCCACCGAAGTCTTGCGGCGGCCGGTTCCGTAATTCCAATTACCGATCATGGCCTGTCCTTAAAATTCGAGGGTCTGTGGCTGTTGGGCAGAGTGCGGGTGCTCGGCACCAGCATAGACCTTCAGCTTTTTAATCATCGCGTAACCCAAAGGACCTTTGGGCAACATGCCCTTAACGGCCTTCTGGATTGCACGGCCCGGAAAACGCTCTTGCAACTTGGCAAAGTTCGTTTCACGAATACCGCCTGGGTAAGTCGTGTGACGGAAATACTTTTTGTCTTGCGACTTATTACCGGTTACGACGATCTCAGCTGCGTTGATAATGACGATGTAATCGCCTGTATCAACGTGGGGCGTGAACTCTGGCTTGTGTTTACCGCGCAAACGGTGTGCGACTTCGCTGGCCACACGACCGAGGACTTTGCCCTTCGCGTCAATCACGAACCAGTCACGCTTGACTTCATGCGGCTTGGCCACAAATGTCTTCATGATTGGATCCTAAAAAATTCTCACCGAGACCATCCCGGAAAGACCCCCGATCAAAGTGATCTTTGCCAAAGCGTTATGAGCCGCCCGTGCTAAAAATCGTACAGATCGAGGAAAGCCTTTGATTCTACAATAAAAAACGGGTGCAAGCCAAATGGCAGCACCCGCTTACTGCTCAAGTCGCCCTTAGGCGCCCCGAACAAACCTAAGATTACTTCTTGGCGCGCGACAGAGCAGCACCAACGTACTGGTCGTAGGACGCCTCAGCAATACGGAACCAAGGCACCAATTCGTCACGATAGCCCATGTAATTGGCTAAGATTCGCTTGAAGCGCTCGTTTTTCGCTGAAGTTTGCTCGTAAATCTTTTGCGAGGCATCCCAGCACGCATCCATCACTGCGCGTGGGAACGGACGCAACTGTGTGCCTTGCGAGAGCAAGCGACGCAGTGCGGTCGAGTTCAGGTTGTCGTATCGCGCAGTCATGGTGACAGTCGCTGCACGGCTAGCGGCCTCAATGATCGACTGGTAGCTCTTTGGAAGCTTTTCCCACTCGCCCTTGTTAATGTAGAGCGATGTCTGGGCACCACCCTCCCACCAGCCTGGGTAGTAGTAGAACTTGGCAACTTTACCGAAGCCAAGTTTTTCGTCGTCATAAGGACCCACGAACTCAACAGCGTCCAGCGTACCTTTTTCAAGCGCCGGGTAAATATCACCGGCAGGCAACTGCTGCGGAACGACGCCGAGCAAGGACAGCACTTCGCCAGCGAAGCCGGCTGTGCGCATCTTCAAGCCTTTGAGGTCATCAACCGACTTAATTTCTTTGCGATACCACCCGCCCATCTGGGTGCCAGTATTTCCGAGAGGAAAGTTGATGATGTTGTAGTCACCATAAACTTCGCGCATGAGCTTCATGCCATCGCCTTCCCACATCCAGGCGTTCATTTGGCGTGCGTTCAGGCCGAAGGGCACTGCAGTGTCAAAACTGAGTGATGGATCTTTGCCATGGTAGTAGTAGCCGCTGGAGTTACCCATCTCAACGGTATTTTTCTGCACAGCATCCAAGACTTGTAGTGGTGGAACAATTTCACCACCAGGAAAGTTGCGGATATTGAACTTGCCGTTCGTACCTTCACGTACGTAGCGCGAGAACAACTCGCCAGTGCCCCACAGCGTGTCCAAACCGCGGGTAAAGCTTGAAGCCAACCGCCAGTTGAGTGTGGGCGCGTCTTGCGCAAAAACGGGTGCGGCAACTGCCGCGCTGCCGGCGACTGCGCCGACACTAGCTTTCTTTAAGAACGAACGACGTTGCATACGAGGTCTCCTCGGGAAGTTTATTCAGGCATAGCGAAACGCCCGATTGCGGCAATATTACACCGCGCAAGGGCGCGAAATACGGCAATCGCGACCTAGCTCGGGCATTCCCTAGGTCCCGGCAATCGCCATGCGCTCAATCAAAATCGAGCCAGTCGTTTTGCTGCCGCGGGTGATCGTGTCGGCCCCAATGGCCACAATCTGGGCAAACATCTCTTTAAGATTGCCCGCGATCGTAATTTCTTCCACCGCATGCTGGATTTTGCCGTTTTGAACCCAGTAGCCAAACGCGCCGCGGGAATAGTCCCCCGTCACGTAATTCACGCCCTGGCCAATCAACTCGGTCACCAATAATCCGGTACCCATTTTGCGTAGCATCGCGTCCAAATTGTCTTGTCTGCGGGTCTGTGTCGAGCGCATGACCAGGTTATGCGAACCGCCAGCGTTGCCGGTAGTGGTCATACCGAGCTTGCGGGCGGTATAGCTAGACAGAAAATAACCCTGCAACACGCCTGCTTGGACCAATTCGCGCGCTTGTGTACGTACACCCTCTTCGTCAAAGGGCGAGCTACCCATCGCGCCTTTGATGTGGGGGTCTTCAGCGATCTCTATATAAGACGGGAATATCTCTTTGCCGAGCGCATCCAACAAGAAACTGGTTTTTCGGTACAACGCGCCACCATTAACGGCTTGCGTCAACGCACCTAACAAACCTAGCGCCAGCGGTGCTTCGAACAACACCGGAAAGTGGCCGGTAGGAATCCGCCGTGCAGACAGTCTTGATAAGGCGCGCTCAGCGGCATAACGGCCTACTGCAGCGGGGTTGGCTAATTTTTTTGCAGAACGATCACTGGTCGACCAGTAATCATGTTGCATGGACTGACCGCGTCCAGCAATTGGTGCGACCGACAAGCCATGGCGCGAGAACGCATAGCCGTCAAGAAACCCACGGGTATTACCCAGAATAAAGTGACCCTCGTGGGTGTCAATCGACGCCCCCTCTGTATTTGTAATGCGCTTGTCGGTGGCCAGAGCTGCATGCTCGGCCTCGAGCGCCATCTCGGTGGCTTGCTCAACGGTAACCGCCCACGGATGGTGTAACTGCAATGTGTTCCGTGCGCCGATTGCCAGCAAATCAGCATCCGGCAAGCCCGCGGCGGGGTCCTCAGCGGTGTAGCGGGCGATATGCCAGGCGGCTTCGACCGTCTGACGCAACGCCTCGTCGGAAAAGTCTGATGTTGAGGCCGAACCACGCCGTTGTCCTGCAAACACGGTGATATCCAGCGACCGATCGCGGGTCTGTTCAACGGTTTCGACGTTGCCCCGGCGGACCGAAACCGCTAAACCCTGTGCTTCAGAGGCCTCGGCCGCGGCGTCGCTCGCCCCCAGGCTGCGTGCATAGTCGAGTGTGCGGGTCACCAAATCTTCAAAAATCGGTCGATTTTTATCGATTGGCAAGAAAGAATGTGATGTAGCCATATTGGTCCATTAGCGTGAAGCTTTATGATAGCCCTTATGACACACGAAATACCTCAATCTCCTGACGAACTTCCGGACAACGTTTACGACGGTCCCAGCAAATCGCAAGT
>CAIYWO010000232.1 GCA_903929925.1 uncultured beta proteobacterium
CGACATTATCGTGGCGGGTCGCAATTTTGGCTCTGGGTCGTCGCGTGAGCACGCACCCCTTGCAATCCGTGCCGCAGGAATTTCTTGTGTCGTTGCGACGAGCTTTGCCCGCATTTTTTATCGCAATGCGATCAATATCGGGCTGCCCGTTTTTGAATGCCCGGAACTTGTTGCCGCGGTGAGCTCGGGCGACCACGTGGACGTTGACCTTGTCGCAGGCGCATTCATCGTGGGTGCCAGGCGCTTCGAAACACCTCCTTTGCCGGCTGTCATACAGTCAATCGTGGATGCACAGGGACTCGTTCCTTTTATCGCCCAAGAATTTAGGCGGCGCGCAGCCGATGGGGCAAACCGATGAGGTTTCAAAGTCGTTGGTTTTGGGTAGCCGCCGCTTCCTTGGTTGCCTTAAATCTTTTCGTGTACTTCTGGTGGGCGAATCGTCCTTTAGTAACGATTAAAACGACTGAAATTAACCGCGATCTAGTGTCGGGCTTGCGCAGTGAGGCAGAGCGGCTCCAACAAATCCTTGACGCCGCCTGCGGTACGCCTGGGCTAGATTCGTACAAACGTGGTGAGATCGGCCCGGTTCAGTCCAATGGGTCGCCCACGGTTACACCACCCGCCGAGCCGAGCGCATCCGTGCTCGCGCAAGACAAACTTGTGGCGCTACTCGAGGCGGCAACAGTTAGAGTCCTGGTATTTGGTGCCGACAATAAGTTTCAGGGGCATGGAACAGGGTTTTTTATTGATCAAAACACACTCGTGACAAATCGGCATGTGATCGAAAACGGTCGTTCGTTCGCGATCACGAGTCGTGTTCTGGGTAAAGAGCCGATTCCGGTTCGTCTGATCGCAGCGACGCGTGACTCGGAATACACCAACCCAGACTTCGCAATTTTGCGCGCAGAAAAAGTACCACCGGGGGCAGCCAAGCTTGCTATTGCAACGGAGCCTCAGGTTCTACAGACCGTCGTTGCTGCGGGCTATCCCAGTTCAGATATACGCGTGGATGCTGATGTAGTGACACCGAATACCGTGTTTTCTCAGGGCGAGGTCAGTGTGCTTCAGCGTCAGCGGAACAACATGGTGTTGGTCCTACACACAGCCAAAATCGCGACAGGTAGTTCAGGAGGACCGCTAGTAAATCGTTGTGGGAATGTGGTGGGGGTGAATACTTTCATTGGAGCCCAAGAAGACAAGTTCAGTGACCGTTCTTTGTATGCACTGTCTGCTGCGGCTTTGCGCACATTCTTAGATCAGAGTGGCCAGTCTTATACAAAAATGTCGAGCGAATGCGCCTCGGCGCCAAAAAACTGACGCCAACGGACAGAGACGATTCATTATGCAAACTTTGCCAGTGGTCACCCAGCGAAAGCTCATAGACGTTAAAGGAATTAACGGGCAACCGGTTTTTACCTATTACCAGCAGTTAGTTAGCCTGTTACAACGCGACGCAAGTCAGCCGTCATTGACGACTTTTTTTGCCGAGCCAGTGGTCAATGCGCTCAAGGGTGAGATCGCATGGTCAACGAAATTGTCGGGCGAGGTGAGGGCATTTGACACTTTGAGTGCGCCTGAAAAAATAAGTGTTGCCGAGCGCCTTTCGTCGAACTGTCAGCGAGTTCGTGCGCTTGCGCAGCAAATTTCCGGTGCTGGCGGATCCACGGCCTCCGCGCACGGGGCTCAAGCGTTGCTCGCCATGCTGAGTACACCGGATGCGTTAAATTCTATTTACCTGGTGGGTGATCAGCTTGTCATCGCGCAATGGGGATGTATCCCCTACGGAGACAAGTCACCAGATTTTGATATTGACAGGCGGTTTGCTAAAGCGTTTCGTCCAGCAGAAAAAATTGTCGCCGCTAACCAGACGAAAGTACAGCCTACGGGAGTGCTACCTGCATTTCTGCCTTGGCTTGTCCTGCTACTTTTGTTGTTGCTCTTGATCGCAGGATTGACGAACAGGCAGTGGCTCAGCTTGGTAGTGCAAGGATCAACGTCACAAGAGGAAGTGGCGCTGCGCACACGAATCGATCAACTTTGGACGCAGATTGGTGTGAAGGCTCAGTCGTGTCCGCCGCTCGTGTCAGAGCGCCCAGCGCCTGTTCCAGTCCCACCTGTCGCGGCAGCTCCTGTTCCGGCCGAAGCCAACACTGTCAGTAGCTCAGAGATTGATCGGCGCTTGCAGGCCAATGAAGTGGCGCAGGGTAAGTACATCAACGTGGCGCTCGCCTGGCAAGGCGAAGCAGATCTTGATTTGCTCGTGGCTGAGCCCAGCGGCACAACGATCAGCATGTACACGGATCACACTCAGAAATCATCAAGCGGCGGTAGTTTAGATATTGATGCCAATGCGTGTCAGAAGATGTCGGGTTGCGCGACCCGTCCTGAACCGGTTGAGAGCATTTCCTGGAATCAAAAGCCCCCGAGTGGTCGCTATCAGGTTCGCGTCAACATGTTTAGCGCAAACGCACCGATGGCTGACAGGAAAGATGTTCCCTTCACCGTTGTTGTGACCATCGAGGGTAAGAAAAACACCTATGAAGGTGTAGTCAAAGTCAGTGACATGGTGTGCGCCGAGCGCTGCCACAGCAAGGCTCCAATCAACATCGCTTTTTTTGTTGTTCCTTAAAGATGGCTCACGGCTCATTAGAATCGTCCGCGCCGTCAATGTCTGGTAGCAAGGCGCACAGGCTGGCCGTCGCACGCACCCTTAATGAATTCAAACCAGAAAAAATTCTAGATATCTGTTGTGGAGAGGGCTGGTTAACAAGCGCGTTGAGCTACCCGGCAGTCATTGAGGGGATGGATTTTTATGCCTCAGCACCAATTGGGTATAGCCATTTTGTTCATGCAGATTTCAACGCAGGTGTGCCCGAGACCCTCGGGAGTTATGACGCGATTGTCTGCTGCGAAGCAATGGGCTACCTACAAAATCCGGGTGTGTTTGTTCAAAGCGTACGCCG
>CAIYWO010000233.1 GCA_903929925.1 uncultured beta proteobacterium
ACTGCAGGTTCGACACGATCGATATCGCCTACAAAGCCGATGTCTAAAGGCTTGGAAGGGTCATCCTTGTTCGGCATCAGCTTTTTGCTTGCCTGGATCAGGCAGCCATCTTTGCCGGTCAGGCCGACTGCTTTGCCGCCCGCCTCGTTGATCATCAGCACGATATCTTGTTGAACCTGTCCACCAAGCACCCATTCAACGACTTCCATCGTGTCTGCGTCGGTTACGCGCATGCCTTGGACAAACGTGCCTTGCTTGCCGATACGGCGCAGCGCCTCGTCAATCTGTGGCCCGCCACCGTGCACGACGATGGGATTGAGGCCGATTAGTTTGAGCAACACCACGTCGTGCGCAAAGCTACGTTGCAAGACCTCTTCGGTCATTGCGTTACCACCGTATTTGATAACGATCGTCTTGCCATGGAAGCGTTTAATGTAGGGCAGACTTTCGGACAAGACTTCTGCAAATACTTCGGGGGGCATGGAAGTGGTTTGTGTCTGACTGGTCATGAGCGTTCGGCAGGCAAGTGGTTGTGGATCGGAACAAATCGTTGGAAACGGATTGTAGAGCCAAGAACGACCTGATGGGGGCTAGCCGGCCAAAGCTTTTTCGAGAGTGCGTCGAAACTCTTGCTTGTCGTACTGGCCCAGGTAGCGCTTAACAATTTGACCGTTTTTGTCGATCAGGAAGGCGGTCGGGGTGAGCTTCACATCACCAAAGGCTTTAGCCGCTAGGCCCACAGTATCGAGCGCAACCGGGAAGGGCAGTTTGCGTGTTTCAGCAAAATTAATAACATAGTTGGCGGGATCGTATTGCATCGCAACAGCTACGATCTCGAACCCTTGAGCGCGATATTTTTCGTAATTCTCGATATTGTCTGGCATTTGTGCCACACAGGACACGCAGCTGGTTGCCCAGAACTTGACTAGGACAACCTTGCCGCGCAGCTCGGACATCGTGATCTGTTTGCCGGATAACGTCGAAAACGTCACCTCAGGCGCCTTGGGAGCAGGCGCAGCAAAGAACCACGCCCCGAACCCGCCAAGCGCTGCTAGCAATGCGAGCGCTAGGAGTTTTTTCATTGGATCGGCATAACCTGCACGCCGCCTTGGGCGGGAGCAGCGCCAGCGCCCGAGGTAGTGACTGGTGCAGCTGGCTGTGCTGGGTCACCCAGGCGACCGCCCATCAGACGGTTGGCTGTATCCAGACGATTGGCTTCGGCTGGAGTGATGATCTGGAATAGCTTGTCTACGCGCTTGACTCCACCAATTTGTGCCGTGGTTGAGGCTGCCAAATCGCCTTCTCGTTGTGTGACAAGACCCATCAGGTAAACGATCCCGCGATCAGTCGTGACGACGATCGTGCGTGAGGGAATGTCTTTGGTGGTCGCCAAGGTTGCCATGACTTTGGAGGTGATCCAAATATCGTTGCCGACGATCCCAGCCGAGGCGGTTTCTTTTGTAACCGTAATTTGATCTGAGACCGATTTCACACCTTTTGTTTTGCGTGCAATCTCGCCTGCTTTCGCTTTAACGTCGTTGCCGATTGTGTCGCCTGTGAGCAATACGACGCCGTCATACACGGTAATGGAAGCACGGATGCTATCGCCAAAGGCGTTACGAAGTTCTCCGCCGATCCTCAATTCGATTGTCTTGTCGTCTGTTTGCTGCGCGACCGATCGACGGTCTACGGCTACGAGCCCGGTGGTCGCGGCAGCCCCGCCGATCAGCATCGGAAGACAGCCTTGCAGCATACCCGCTGACGCTCCGAGAGCGACGCAAAGCAAAATGGGGCGAATAAAGCGGGCGGCGAGTGTCATGCAGGGTCTCCGAGTAAGAGCGTATCAATGCCATCGCACAGCATGTGCAATAACAAAATATGGATTTCTTGAATGCGCATGGTGCGGTCGTGCGGTACGCAAAGATGGATGTCGTTGGTGCTGAGCAAGTCGTTCATTGCGCCACCCCCTCTGCCAGTGAGGGCAATCACGCGCATCTCGCGCTCATGTGCGGCTTGAATGGCTTGCTGGACGTTTTCTGAGTTGCCACTTGTGGAGATCGCGACAAGCACATCACCTGGCTGCCCAAGGGCGCTAATCTGGCGTGAAAAAACTTGGGCGTAACCATAGTCGTTGCCGACCGCGGTCAGGATGGACGTGTCGGTATTGAGTGCGATTCCTGCAAGAGGAAGGCGCTCACGTTCAAAGCGACCCACAAGTTCGGCGATAAAGTGTTGTGCATCCGCGGCCGAGCCGCCGTTGCCACATGCCAAAATTTTGCCGTTATTCGTGACACAACCAAAGCACAAGTCGATGGCACTTAAAAGCGGTGAGGAAAGCGCAGCTGCACTGTCTTGTGTCGCAGCGACGTGATCATTGAAGTGGGCGGCGAGTGTCGAGGCAAGGTTCATGGCGGTTGTTCGGCTCCAGTGTCCGAATTATCTCATTTATCGAGGGTCAGGCGAAAGGCATCTTGATGCCAAATAAGCCCTTCTGGTTCAAAGGCCAGTACGTCGAACCGGCAATAGGGTGTTGCCCCACCAAAATGTTTCTGCACGAGCGCGTGCAGAAACCAACGCGCCGCGCGCAAAATACGCCGTTGTTTGACCGAGGTGACGCTTGCCGAGGCCCCGCCGAAGCTGGCGGAGGTGCGCTGTCGGACTTCC